>NZ_JBVIIE010000010.1:154303-204555 GCF_055569945.1 Streptomyces sp. NPDC031340 | reverse complement strand
GTTGATCTCGATGCCGTGTCGGTATGGGGGGATGAATACGAAAACGTGTGTGAGAGCTCACAATTGAGGGGCGGCCGAGCCGGTTGGGTCGGCCGGGCCAGCACCCTCGAAGGAGCGTTGATCACAATGCCTGCTCCCGCCGGTTACCCGGTCCGAGTCCGCGGCGATCTGGACCCCGCGCTGTCGCGCTGGATGTGGATCGTGAAATGGCTTCTCGCCATTCCGCATTACATAGTTCTGTTCTTCCTGCACATCGGTTATGCCGTGGTCACAGTGATCGCGTTCTTCGCGATCCTGTTCACCGGCAGATACCCGCGGGCCCTGTTCGACTACAGCGTCGGGGTCATACGGTGGTCGTGGCGGGTCGGCTTCTACGCCTGGACGCCGGCCGGCACCGACAGATATCCGCCGTTCTCCCTGGCCCGTGACGACGACTACGCGGCGGATCTGGACGTCGACTATCCACCGACGCTGCATCGTGGGCTGGTCCTGGTGAAATGGTGGTTGCTGGCCATCCCGCACTACCTGATCATCGGCGGTATGACGGGGGCGGCCTGGCTGGTCGACTTCGACGACGCCGACACCACGGCCAGTGCCGCGGGAATCCCGTTGATCGGCGCACTCACCTTCGTCGCCCTGGTCGGGCTGCTCTTCGCGGCACGCTATTCCCAGGGCCTGTTCGATTTCGTGATGGGGATCAACCGGTGGATCCTGCGGGTGCAGGTCTACGGCTCGCTGCTACGCGACGAATACCCGCCCTTCCGCTTGGACCAGGGCGCCCGCGACGAGGTGGCGCCCCCACCTGCGGTCGATACGAGCAAACCCGAGGCCTGAGACCGCTGTGGGCCGAACGAAAAAGCCCGAGGACCCAATGGGCCCTCGGGCTTTCCAGGGTGAGTGACGGGACTCGAACCCGCGACATCCTGGACCACAACCAGGTGCTCTACCAGCTGAGCTACACCCACCATGACCGGAGGTTCAGATCTGTGGTTTCCCTGACCGGCCGAGAAAAAGTGTACAGGGTCCGAAGGGGTGCTCGCGCCAGGCTTTCACGGCGCCCCTCCGGGAGGCCCCGGAAGGGCTACCGCCCAGGCACGACGTGCTTCGTGGCGATCGCCTTGGCGGTGTCCGAGTCGGGGCCGGGCTGCGGCACGAAGATCGCCTCCCGGTAGTAGCGCAGCTCGGCGATCGACTCGCGGATGTCGGCGAGCGCGCGGTGGTTGCCGTTCTTCTCGGGGCTGTTGAAGTACGCCCGCGGGTACCAGCGCCGGGCCAGCTCCTTTATGGAGGAGACGTCGACGATGCGGTAGTGGAGGTAGTCCTCCAGCGTGGGCATGTCCCGCAGCAGGAAGCCGCGGTCGGTGCCGACGGAGTTCCCGCACAGCGGGGCCTTGCCGGGTTCCTTGACGTGTTCGCGGACGTACGCCAGGACCTGCTGCTCGGCGTCGGCCAGCGTCGTGCCGCCGGCGAGCTCGTCCAGCAGCCCGGACGCGGTGTGCATCTGACGTACCACCTCCGGCATCGTCTCCAGCGCCGAGTCCGGCGGGCGGATGACGATGTCCACGCCTTCGCCGAGCACGTTCAGCTCGGAGTCGGTGACGAGGGCGGCAACCTCGATGAGCGCGTCGTCGGACAGCGAGAGGCCGGTCATCTCGCAGTCGATCCACACCATGCGATCGTTCATGCGACCACCCTAAAGCTGACGTCCGTCTTCGGGACGCCCGGTGTCGGCACCGATGTCGGCACCGGTTCCGGCACCGGGGCGGGCCCCGGACGGGCCGGGACCGGCCGTGGACGCCGGACGGGCGGAGCGGGTCCGTCCGTCCGGCGTCGCCGGATCAGGTGCCGCTGCGCTGTCCCGGCACGGCCGCGCGGGCCGCGAGGTAGGCGTCGCGGCCGTTGTCGGACGCGGACGCCGCCGCGTACGCCGAGGCCGGAGACGGCGCCGAGCTCATCGCGCTCGCCGCCGTGCGGCGGGTCTGCGGCGGGACCGGACCCTCCGGGTGCAGCGCGGGCGCCGGTCCGGGGGCGCCGACGGGTGCCGCCGTGCCCTCCGGCTCGACCGGCCGCTCGCCCTGCGGCCGCCGGGCCCGGTACGCCGCCCGGTAGGCGGCCGGGGACGAGCCCAGCTGCCGCCGGAAGTGACCGCGCAGGGCCACCGGGGAGCGGAAGCCGCAGCGGCCGGCCACCTCGTCCACCGAGTAGTCCGACGTCTCCAGCAGGCGCTGCGCCTGCAGCACGCGCTGGGTGATCAGCCACTGCAGGGGAGCGCTCCCGGTGAGCGAGCGGAAGCGGCGGTCGAAGGTGCGCCGGCTCATGTAGGCGCGCGCCGCGAGGGTCTCCACGTCGAACTGCTCGTGCAGGTGCTCCAGCGCCCAGGCGACGACCTCGGCGAGCGGGTCGGCGCCGATCTCCTCGGGTAAAGAGCGGTCCAGGTAGCGCTCCTGGCCTCCTGTCCGGCGCGGCGGGACGACCAGCCGGCGGGCGAGCGCGCCGGCCGCCTCGTTGCCGTGGTCGGTCCGCACGATGTGCAGGCAGAGGTCGATTCCGGCCGCGGTGCCGGCCGAGGTGAGCACGTCCCCGTCGTCGACGAAGAGTTCTCTCGGATCGACGTGGACCGACGGATAGCGCTTGGCCAGCGTCGGCGCGTACATCCAGTGTGTGGTCGCCGGGCGGCCGTCCAGCAGGCCGGCCGCGGCGAGGACGAAGGCGCCGGTGCACAGCCCGACGATGCGGGCGCCCTCCTCGTGGGCCCGGCGCAGCGCGTCGAGCGCCTCCTCCGGTGGCGGCGAGGTGATCGAGCGCCAGGCCGGCACGACGACCGTGCCCGCGCGTGAGATCGCCTCCAGCCCGTGTGGCGCGGTCAGTTCCAGGCCCCCTGTGGTCCGCAGCGGGCCTTCCTCACCGGCCGCCACCAGCAGGCGGTAGCGCGGTACGCCGGCGTCCTGGCGGTCGATCCCGAACACCGACAACGGAATGGAACTCTCGAAGATGGGGCCGCCGCTGAACAGCAGCACCGCGACGATCTCCTTGCGGCGTCGCCCGGAAAGCTTCCGGGCCGCGGCTTCCGGCGCGGCAGTGGAGTCGTGGCTCATCCTGCTAAGCCCCCCTCGGTGGTCGCGGCTCCTCGGTTGTGTCGCTCCTGCACGTTTCCCCTCGGTCCTGCACGAGTCCCCCGCCGTAAGACGTCAAGATCGAATCTACTGTGTCCCGTGGTGCCGGGGTGACCGACTTCGGCAACCGGCACATTGTCGACATGGCAACTTGGCGTGAAGCATTCGATCACGAAGCGTTGCACTCGTGGGGCGTGCAGGGAAGTGCGCCTCGTGGCGGTGGCCAATCCGCATAGGGTGCGTGGGGCTCCCGACCCCCTGTCCGTGCAGGTGGAACGGGGGTTGGGGGGTGCTCGGGCCAAAGGGTGCGCGGTGTCCAGAAGTTGGCTGAAAAGATGCGCTTGCGTGCGCGGAAACCGGTCAGCCGACCGGTGTATCTCCCCCGGTGTGATGTCCGCCTCGGTGCGGGCCCGTTCCGGCCCCGTGGCGGCGCCCGGGGCGCGGGGCCCGTTCGCCGGCCGGCGGCCGGGCCGCGCCGCGCTCCGAACGGCGCAGCAGCAGGCGGCAGACGGCCGTGACGGCGGCGAGGCCGCCGGCCGTGCCCGCGGCGCCCGCGAGGGAGGTGCCGCACCACAGGAGGACCACCGGGACCAGGACGCAGCTGAAGGCCGCCCGGCGGACGACGTCGGTCACGGAGTCCGGGGGCGGGGTGCTCCGGCGGGATCGACCGGGAGTGCGGTGCGGTGCGGCCATGCGTGTGCTCCCTGGGGCGGCGGTCACCGGGGTTCAACGCCTGCTCGACCGGGCGGTCACTGTACGCCTCGGCCGGGCGGGCGGCCACGGGCACCTGAACCCCGGGCGAACCGCCTGTACATCGCAGCAACCATTGCGTAACGGGCGCACCCTCGTGCATGCTCCCTGGAACCCCTGCCGGGTCGTGGGCGGGGTATGGGCTAAGGAGGCGTGCCGCCGTACCCTTGGGGGTATGGGGTTGGGAAGATGATTCCCGGACACAGCTCCGCCGCACACTGTCGTCCCACCCGATCAAGGATCACAACGCCGAGACAGCCATGGCCGGTCACGAATTCTTCGAACCCGCGGACCGCAAGCGGCCGGTCGCCGACCCCACGGCGGCCGATCCCCTGGCGGCGGAAGAACCACGCCATTCCTGCGATCCCGCCTTCAAGCACGGCGTCGTCGTGGGATTCGACGGCTCGACCTCCAGCGAGCGCGCCCTCGCGTACGCCGTCGGCATGGCCCACCGCTCCGGCTCCGGCCTGATCATCGTCCACGTCGCCAACCGGCTGCCCACCACGGTGTGGGCGGGCTGCGAGCCGCCGGTCTTCGTCGACGTGCCCGACCACCGCACCGAGGTGCTCGGGCTGGAACTGGCCTGCGCCGACCACCTCGCCGAGGTGCCCTGGATCCTGGTCGAGCGCGGCGGCGACATCTGCCACGAGCTCGAGGAGGTCGGGCGGGAGTACGAGGCGGACGCGATCGTCGTCGGCTCCACGCACGGCATCGTGGGGCGCATCTTCGGCTCCGTGGCCGGGCGGCTGGCCAAGCGGGCACGGCGGCCCGTGGTGGTCATCCCGTAGTTCCCGGGGCATCCCGTGGCTCCCGGGGCCGTCCGGTGGCTCCCGCGGACCTCGCGGCCGCCGTCACCGTCCCACACACCGTCAATTCCCCTGCGCGCGGCCTGAATCTACTGACGCGTAGGGGTGTCCGCGTTTTTGCGCGGGGCATATATCGCTCACGTACCCGTGTTCGACGGGTTGCCTGCCGCGGTGTGACGGCCGCCGGCCGGGGCAGCCGAGGGCCGAGGGCCGCGGGGCGTGGGCGGCCCTCGGCCGCTGAGAGGAGCGACCCCCTGTGCTGGTGGCACACAGGGGGTCGTTCGGTCCGCGGCGGCGGACGCCGGGGGCGGATCTACTCCACCGGATCTACTCCACCGTCACCGACTTGGCGAGGTTGCGCGGCTTGTCGATGTCCCGGCCCAGGGACAACGCCGTGTGGTAGGCGAGGAGTTGCAGGGGGATGCCCATCAGGATCGGGTCGAGCTCGTCCTCGTTCTTCGGGACCACGATCGTCTGGTCGGCCTTCTCCTGGTGCTGGTGGGCCACCGCCAGGATGCGGCCGCTGCGGGCCTTGATCTCCTCCATGGCCGCGCGGTTCTTCTCCAGCAGGTCGTCGTCGGGGACGATGGCGACCGTCGGCAGGGCCGGCTCGATGAGGGCCAGCGGGCCGTGCTTGAGCTCGGAGGCCGGGTAGGCCTCGGCGTGGATGTAGGAGACCTCCTTCAGCTTCAGCGAGGCCTCGCGGGCCACCGGGTAGCCCCGGACGCGGCCGATGAAGAGCATCGAGCGGGCGTCGGCGAACTGCTCGGCCAGCTTCTTGATCTCCTCCTCCTGCTCCATGATCTCGGCGATCTGCGCGGGCAGCCGGCGCAGACCCTCGATGATCCGCTTGCCGTCGCGGACCGAGAGGTCGCGGGTGCGGCCCAGGTGCAGCGCGAGCAGCGCGAAGGCGACCGTGGTGTTGGTGAAGCACTTGGTGGACACCACGCACACCTCGGGTCCGGCGTGCACGTAGATGCCGCCGTCGGCCTCGCGGGCGATCGCGGAGCCGACCACGTTGACCACGCCCAGCACCCGCGCGCCCTTGCGCTTGAGCTCCTGCACGGCGGCGAGCACGTCGTAGGTCTCGCCGGACTGGGAGACGGCGATGTAGAGGGTGTCGGGGTCCACCACGGCGTTGCGGTAGCGGAACTCGGAGGCCGGCTCGGCGTCCGCGGGGATGCGGGCCAGCTCCTCGATCATCTGGGCGCCGATCATGCCCGCGTGGTAGGAGGTGCCGCAGCCGAGGATCTTCACGCGGCGGATCTGGCGCGCCTCGCGGGCGTCCAGGTTCAGGCCGCCGAGGTGCACGGTGGAGAAGCGGTCGTCGATCCGGCCGCGCAGCACGCGGTCCACGGCCTCGGCCTGCTCGTGGATCTCCTTGTGCATGTAGGTGTCGTGGCCGCCCATGTCGTACGACGCCGCCTCCCACTCCACGGTGGTCGGCTCGGCCGTGGTGCGGGTGCCCTCGGTGGTGTAGGTGCGGAAGTCGTCGGCCTTCAGGGTGGCCATCTCGCCGTCGTCCAGCGTGACTATCTGCCGGGTGTGGGCGACCAGGGCGGCGATGTCGGAGGCGACGAACATCTCCTTCTCGCCGATGCCGAGGACGACCGGGGAGCCGTTGCGGGCCACCACGATGCGGTCGGGGAAGTCGGCGTGCATCACGGCGATGCCGTAGGTGCCCTCGATGACCCGGAGGGTCTCGCGGACCTTCTCCTCCAGCTTCTCGGCCTGCGAGCGGGCGATGAGGTGGACGAGGACCTCGGTGTCGGTCTCGGAGAGGAACTCCACGCCGTCCGCCTCCAGCTTGCGGCGCAGGTCGGAGGCGTTGTCGATGATGCCGTTGTGGACGACGGCGACCTTGCCCTCGGCGTCCAGGTGCGGGTGGGCGTTGACGTCGGAGGGGGCGCCGTGGGTGGCCCAGCGGGTGTGGGCGATGCCGGTGGTGCCCTTGAAGCGCGCCGGGACCTTGGCCTCCAGGTCGCGGACCCGGCCCTTGGCCTTGACCATCTTCAGTCCGGCCGTCTTCGGGGACGTGACGACGATGCCCGCCGAGTCGTAGCCGCGGTACTCCAGCCGCTGCAGGCCCTCGAGCAGCAGCGGGGCGACGTCACGCTTCCCGATGTATCCGACAATTCCGCACATGAAAGATGTGTCCCTCAGCCGTAGACGATGCGGCGCAGCTGCCGGAGCGTGAGCTCCGGCGGTGCCACCGCCCGGTATTTCAGGTCCGCCTCGATCCGTTCGAAGATCGTCGAGTTCACCAGGCCCTGGGCCTGCAGCTCGCGGTGGCGGCGACGGACGTACTGCTCGGTCGTCTCGTCGAAGTAGGCGAGCACGTCCTGGATCACCCGCAGTGCCTCGCCCCGGCTCAGGGGCGTGGACCGCGTCAGGTGATCTACGAGTTCGTCGTGCACCGGTAGATCATGGGGCACCGGAGGCGGTTTCGCAAGAATCCTGCCCGATTTCGGGCAAGGGGGTGGTGGAACTCGCATCGGCGGCTGTCCGTGGGCGCACGGGCGGCCGCCGGTTCTCACATGCGCTTCAGGACCGCCTGCTTGGCCAGGGCGAACTCATCGTCCGTGAGGACCCCCGAACGGTGCAGGTCGCCCAGCTCGCGCAGCCGCCGCAGCAGCGCGTCGTGGCCGTCCTCGCGGGCCGGCTCCGGCGGCTCGGGGAGCCGCGGGCGCGGTTCGGGCTCCGGCGCGACCGCCTTCGACGGGTGCGGCAGCCGGGCCTGCACGGCCGCCGCGACCAGCGCCATCAGCGGGTCCTTCTTGAACCCCCACAGCTCGACGGCGTTGGGGTCGTACTTGGGCGGCGCCTCGGTCGCCGCGCCCTTCACGGTGAAGCGCAGGTGCCCGTTCTCCAGGCCGACGGCCGGCTGCCACTCCACGGCGGCGATGTCGGTCACGGCGAGGGTGCGGGCGCCGGCGGCGGCCTTGGCGTCCTCCGTCTTCCAGTTCCACTCCAGGCGGACGCGCTCGCCGTCGAAGCTCGCGGTGCCGTCCCCGGCGGAGACCGACAGCGGGACGGACGGTCCGGGCAGCAGGAACTCGTCCACCGGTCCGGCCGGAACCTGGTCCAGCAGCAGGGCGGTGCGGACCTCCTCCGTGAAGTACTCGGCGACGCCGTGCCGGTCGGGCTCGACGATCAGCTGGTAGGGGTCGTGGGGTTCGGTCAGCCGGCCGCCGGTCGCGTGCAGCAGCGGGTCGGTGCCGTCCCGCAGGCGCAGCCGCAGCCGGCCCGCCCGCTTGCCCTGCTCGAACGAGATCCCGGCCAACGCGCCCAGTGGAACGACGAGTTCACCGAGCGCCTGACGTAACAGGCTGACGTTCTTGTCGCGTCCCGGAGTCAGCCGGAGGGCGTCGCCGTCGAACGCCCAGGTGCCGTCCTTCTGGAGGATTTCCGCCATGGGGGGATTGTCGCACCGGTTCCGCGACAGAGCGGTCTGAACCAATTTGGGCACGCTGGGCGCCCCGCGGTCCGTGCCGCGGGGCGCCCACCGCATGGCGCGGGTCAGAACCGCGCGAGGGGGTTGCGCAGGGTGCCGGCGAACTGGAGCGCGCCGGACGGGTCGGCCAGGTCCACCATCTGCCGGTTGTCGCGCAGTTGCAGCCGGTTGAGGCAGGACAGCGCGAACTCGGGCGCGAACAGGTCGTACCGGGCGAACCTGTCGGCGAGTGCGGGCGCCGACTCCTGGTACTCGCGGGTGACGTCGGCGACTGTCCGCCAGAAGCCGTCCTCCTCCAGGATCCCCTCGGTGGCGAGGTTCGCGGCGAGGAAGCGGAAGAAGCAGTCGAAGACGTCCGTGAAGACCGACAGCAGCCTCTCCTCCTCCGGCACGTCCACGCGGATGCGCCGCACCTCGGGCGGCAGGACCGCGTCCGGGTCCAGGACGGCGATCTCCTCGGCGATGTCCTTGTAGACCGCCCGCCGCACCACGCCGTCCTCCAGCACCAGGATCACGTTCTCGCCGTGCGGCATGTAGACCAGGCCGTAGGCGTAGAAGCTGTGCAGCAGCGGGACGTAGTAGGCGCGCAGATAGTGCCGCAGCCACTCGGCGGGGGCCAGGCCCGACCGCTCGATCAGCGCGCCCGCGACGGACGCGCCCTCGTGGTCGACGTGCAGCAGGCAGGCCATGGTGGCCAGGGACTCGCCGTCCGCCAGTGAGGGGACCGGGCTCTCCCGCCACAGGGCCGCCAGCATCTTGCGGTACGGCGAGTGGCGGTCGGTCGCCTTCTCGTACTCCAGGTGCCGGTAGCCGACCGCGGCCCGCTCACGGATGACCGTCAGGCCGGTCGACCTCAGCACCGGGTCCGCCTCGACGAGCCGGGCCAGCCAGTCGTTGATCGCCGGGGTGGCCTCCATGTAGGCGGCCGACAGACCGCGCATGAAGCCCATGTTGAGCACCGACAGGGCCGTCTTGACGTAGTGCTTCCCGGGGTGCGAGACGTTGAAGAAGGTCCGCACCGACTGCTGGGCCAGGTACTCGTCGTCGCCCTCGCCCAGGCAGACCAGGTGCCCGCGGGCGACCTCGGCGGCGAAGGTGACGGCGAGCTTGTTCCACCACTGCCAGGGGTGCACGGGGATCAGGAGGTGGTCGGCCGGGTCCAGGCCCCGGCCGGTGAGCGTGCGGTGGAAGCGCTCGACGGTCGCGTCGCCCAGCTCCTGCCGGACGAACGTCTCGTACTCGATCCCGGCGCCGGCCGTGAACGCGGCCCGCGAGCGGTGCGCGGCCAGCCACACCAGACGGACCGGGCTCGCGGTCTCCGGGGCGTACGACAGGTAGTCGTGGACGCCGAAGCCGAGCCGCCCGTTGTTGGCGACGAAGCAGGGGTGGCCCTCGGTCATGCCGGTCTCGACGTCCTGGAAGCCGGCGCGGGCCAGCTCGGCGGCGGTGACCGGCGGTTTGGTGAGCTTGTAGCACAGGCCCGAGACGGTGGAGGAGATCTCCTCCAGGTAGACGGGCAGGACGTCGTCGCTCAGCCCCAGCGTCCGCCGCAGCTCGATGAAGAACTCCAGCGGGTCCAGCGGGAGTTCGGTTCCGTCACGGTGCCGGGTGATCGAGTCCGCGTCCACCTGCCAGTGGTTCAGGGCGCGGCGGATGGCGGTGAACCGGTAGCGGGTCAGCCCGTCGTCGCCGTGGACGAGGTACCCGTCGCCGTCCGGCTCGGGGGCGATCAGCCGCTCGTGCGCGAACTCGGCGAGCGCCTTGCGTACGAGGAGGCGGCCGGCCCGCTCCCAGCGCTCGGGGGAGAGGTGGGCCACGGCGTCGGCAAGGCTCACGCGGCCACCCCCGTCGCCGCCCGGAACCGCTCCCGGGTGCAGACGCTCAGCAGTGCCCGTTTCTCCGGTTTCTCGATCTCGCGCACGGCTTCGAACCCGACGGCCTCGTTCAGCGCGTGGACGGCCTTGTTGCGCACGTCCGGCTCGACCACGACGCGGGCGACCGCCGGATCGGCGAAGAGGTGCGCCAGCACGGCGGTGATGACGGCTCGGGTGAACCCGTGCTCGGGCGTGTTGGTGGCCGGCACCAGGAAGTGCATGCCGACGTCGCCCGGCTCGGGCTCGTACAGGCCCTTCAGTTCGCGGTGCGCGGGGTCGTACTGCTCCATCAGGAAGGCGGGTTCGCCGCCGCGCAGGCCGAGCAGCGCGTGGTGGTGCTCGTCGGCGGCGATCTCCAGGTAGGCGCGCTCGACGTCCTCCTGCCGGGCGTCCCCCATCATCCAGAACGCCGCCTTGGGGTGCGTCACCCAGCGGTGCAGCAGCTCGCCGTCCGCCAGGGGGTCGACGGGCCGGAAGGCGAAGGCCGTGTGCCGGGTCGTCTGCCGGGTCATCGGGATTCCTCCTTGGATACCCCGGCCTTCAGGCCGGGGTGGGGGTACCTCCCGCTTGCGGGGGAGAAACGGACTCCTGCGGAGCAGGGCAGGGAAATTCGGTTCGCCGCCACGGTGGACCGGCGTCCACCGTCCACCGGCCGACACCCGCCGCTCACATCCAATCTGATATCGTGTGAGACGTGACGCAGCAGGCCAAGCGGGCATTCAAGTACCGCTTCTACCCCACGGACGAGCAGGCGGCGGAGCTGTCGCGCACGTTCGGCTGTGTCCGCCTCGTCTACAACAAGGCGCTGGAGGAGCGCACCCGGGCCTGGTACGGCGAGCAGCGCCGGATCTCCTACGTGCAGTCGTCGGCCGCGCTGACGCAGTGGAAGAAGACCGGGGAGCTGGCCTTCCTGACGGAGGTGTCCTCCGTCCCGCTCCAGCAGGCGCTGCGCCATCTTCAGACGGCGTTCGGGAACTTCTTCGCCAAGCGCGCCAAGTACCCGCGGTACAAGAGCCGGAAGAAGTCCCGTGCGTCGGCCGAGTACACCCGCAGCGCCTTCACGTGGCGCGACGGGAGACTGACTCTGGCGAAGATGGCCGAGCCGCTGGACATCCGCTGGTCGCGTCCGCTGCCCGAGGGTGCGGTACCTACCACGGCGACCGTGTCCCGTGACGCGGCGGGACGCTGGTTCGTGTCCCTGCTGTGCGAGGAGAGCATCGCCCCGGCCCCCGCCACCACGGCGGCGGTCGGCATCGATGCCGGGATCACCTCCCTGGTGACCCTGTCCACCGGGCAGAAGGTCGCCAACCCGAAGCACGAGCGGCGCGACCGCGCCCGCCTGGCACGCGCGCAGCGGGAGCTGTCGCGGAAGGCGGAGGGCTCGGCGAACCGGGAGAAGGCCCGGCGTCGCGCGGCCAGGGTCCACGCGCGGATCGCCGACCGGCGCCGCGACTTCCTGCACAAGCTGTCGACTCGTCTCGTCCGTGAGAACCAAACGGTCGTGATCGAGGACCTCACCGTCCGCAACCTGCTGAGGAACGGCAGGCTCGCACGCGCCATCTCGGACGCGTCGTGGACGCAGCTGCGCTCCATGCTGGAGTACAAGTGCGCCTGGTACGGGCGCGAACTCGTCGTGATCGACCGCTGGTTCCCCAGCTCGAAGCTGTGCGGGGCCTGCGGCACGGTCGCGGCGAAGATGCCGCTGAACGTCCGCGACTGGACGTGTGACTGCGGCGCCGTGCATGACCGCGACGTGAACGCGGCACGCAACATCCTGGCCGCCGGGCTGGCGGCGTCCGCCTGTGGAGACGGTGTAAGACCTCAACGGGAGTCCTCCCGGACGGGGCGGTCGTCGGTGAAGCAGGAACCCCAGCGGGTGACCGCTGGAATCCCCCGCCTTTAGGCGGGGGAGGAAGTCAAACTCCGAACTCCTGGAACGCGATGGTCTTCTCGACCGGGTAGTACTCGCTGCCGAGCAGCTCGCGGATGATGCAGCTGTTGCGGTACGGGCCCATGCCGAGATCGGGCGAGGTGATGCTGTGCGTGTGCACGCCGCCGTTCTGCAGGAAGACGCCCCGGCCGGTGACGTCGACGGCGTAGTTGCGGCCCACGTCGAAGCGGCCGTGCCCGTCGAAGCGGAGGCGGTCGCGGACCGGGGCGAGGAAGTCCGGGGGCTCGTAGCGGTAGCCGGTGGCCAGCACCAGTCCCTCGGTGCGGATCTCGAAGTCCCTGCCCTGCTCGTCGTGGTGGAAGCCGAGCGTGTAGCCGCCGTCCTCGTGACGGGCGCGCACCAGCGAGGAGTTGGTGAGCAGCCGGGTGGGCACCGGGCGGCCGCCGCCCTCGGCGTTCTTCTGGTAGAGCAGGTCGAAGACCGCGTCGATCAGGTCCGAGTTGATGCCCTTGAACAGCCCCTTCTGCTGCTTCTCCAGCCGGTAGCGGGTCTCCTCGGGCAGCGCGCGGAAGTAGTCGATGTAGTCCGGGGAGGTCATCTCCAGGGTCAGCTTGGTGTATTCCAGCGGGAAGAAGCGGGGGGAGCGGGTGACCCAGTTGAGCTGGTAGCCGTGGACGTCGATCTCGCCGAGCAGTTCGTGGTAGATCTCCGCGGCGCTCTGGCCGCTGCCCACGATCGTGATCGACTTCTTCGTCCGCAGCTCCTCCCTGCGCCGGGTGTACTCGGAGGTGTGCAGGAGGTCGCCGCCGAGCTCCCGGCACGGCTCGGGCAGGAACGGGGTGGTGCCGGTGCCGAGCACCAGGTGCCGGGCGCGGTAGGTCTCGCCGGCCGCGGTCCGCACCACATACAGCTCGTCCTCGTACGTCACCCGGGTGACGGTCGTGCCGAAGCGGACGCTGCTCAGCTTGCCCGCGGCCCAGCGGCAGTAGTCGTCGTACTCGACCCGCAGCGGATAGAAGTTCTCCCGGATGTAGAAGGGATACAGCCGCCCTTTCTCCTTCAGGTAGTTGAGGAAGGAGTACGGCGAGGTCGGGTCGGCCAGGGTGACCAGGTCCGACATGAACGGCGTCTGCAGGTGGGCGCCGTCGAGGAACATGCCCGAATGCCACTCGAAGCCCGGCTTGGACTCCAGGAAGACGCAGTCGAGTTCGGCGATCGGTTCGGCCAGGCAGGCCAGCCCGAGGTTGAACGGGCCGAGCCCGATGCCCACCAGGTCGTGGATGCGGCCGGTTTCAGGATGCGCGGTCAAGGGACTCTCCCAGGTACTGCTCGGCGTGGCCGGCGATGAGGTCGAGGACGGCGGCGATGTCGGACAGCCGGGTCTCGGGGTTGAGCAGGGTGAACTTCAGGTAGTGGCGGCCGCCCACCTTGGTGCCCGCGACCACCGCGTCACCGGAGGCGAACAGGGCCTTGCGGGCGTGCAGGTTGGCGCGGTCGATGCGCGCCGGGTCGGTGACGGCGGCCGGGACACAGCGGAAGACGAGGGTGGACAGGGCGGGCTCGACGACCACGTCGAAGCGGGGGTCGGCCGCGAGCAGCTCCCAGCCCTGCCGCGCCAGCTCGCACACCTCGTCGAACAGTTGCCCGATGCCGTCGGCGCCCATGGTGCGCAGCGTCATCCACAGCTTCAGCGCGTCGAAGCGGCGGGTGGTCTGCAGGGACTTGTCGACCTGGTTGGGGATGCGCTCGCGCACCATGCGGCGCGGGTTGAGGTACTCGGCGTGGTAGGTCGCGTGCCGCAGCGTGGCGCCGTCGCGCACCAGCACGGCGGACGAACTCACCGGCTGGAAGAAGGACTTGTGGTAGTCGACGGTGACCGAGTCGGCTCGCTCGACGCCGTCGAGGCGGTCCCGGTGCTTCAGCGAGACCAGCAGCCCGCAGCCGTAGGCGGCGTCGACGTGCATCCACGCCCCGTACCGGGCGCACAGCTCGGCGATCTCGGGCAGCGGGTCGATGGAGCCGAAGTCGGTGGTCCCGGCGGTGGCGACGACGGCCATCGGCACCAGGCCGTCCTGCCGGCAGCGCTCCAGCTCACGGGCGAGGGCGACGGTCCGCATGCGCTTGTCGCGGTCGACGGGGACGCAGACCACGGCGTCCTGGCCGAGGCCGAGCAGTTTCGCGGACTTCTGCACGCTGAAGTGGCTGACCTCGGACGCGAAGACCCGCAGGTCGGCGAGCGACGCGCTTTTGGCCTCCTCTCTGGCCAGCAGCAGCGCCTGGAGGTTGGACTGGGTGCCGCCGGAGGTGAACACGCCGTCGGCGGCGGGGCCGAAGCCGATGCGTCCGGCGGTCCAGTCGACGAGCCGTTGCTCGATGAGAGTGCCGCCGGCCGACTGGTCCCAGGTGTCGAGGGAGGAGTTGACCGCGGACAGGACCGCCTCGCCGAGCACCGCCGGGATGACGACCGGGCAGTTGAGGTGGGCGAGGTAGCGGGGGTGGTGGAAGTAGACCGCGTCCCGGAGGTAGACCTCCTCGAGCTCGTCGAGCACGGCCGTGGTGTCGTGCAGCGGCCGGTCGAGATCGATCCGCTCGATCCGGGGAGCGAGGGCGTCGACCGTGATGCCGGTGAACGGACGCTCGGTGGAGGCCAGTTGTGCGGCCACCCGCTCGACGCCTTCCGTCACGGAGCGGCGGTAGTGCTCCGCGGTCGTGTCATTGAGCAGGTGCGAGCGCATGGTGGGGGTCCTCCGGTGGGGACGGTCCGCCGCGGGGCGGAACGGGGCGGATCCGCGAGATCAACTTAGGTGAGCCTAACCTAAGTCAGATCTCCCGAAACCTGCCTCCGCCGTGACCGTCGTCACGCCCGTGAGGCGCCGCCGCGCCGGGGCCGCCGCGCCAGGGCCGCCGCGCCGGGATCGCCGCGCCGGGGTCGCGCACGCATCACGACCCGCCCCGGGTCGGTGCGGGGCGGGTCGCGGTGCGGGGTGGGCGTGCGGGTGGTGCGGGGCGGGCCGGTGGGCGTGCGGGTGGCGGGTCAGGAGACCTTCTTCGCCTTCTCCAGCGCCTCCGCGAGGCCGGTGAGCAGCGGCGTGCACTTGTCGTACGACAGGATCGGCTCGGGCGAGCGCGCGATGACCTGGCCGGCCTTGACGGCGGGCAGCTTCTTCCAGGTGGCCTCGGTGATGTCGGACGGCTGGATGGCCGAGGTGCGGTCGTCCATCATGATGATGTCGGCCGCGTACTTGTCGACGTTCTCCCAGCTCAGACTCTCGTACCAGCCGCCGCCCTCGGCCTTGGCCTTCTCCGGCGGCTCGACGAAGTTCACGCCGAGCGCCTTGAAGTACTCCAGGTCGATGGAGAGGTTGCTGCCGGAGACGTAGAACAGCTCCTGGCTCGCGGAGCCCGCCATCACCTTGATGTCGGGCTTGGCCTTGGCCGCCTCGCGCAGCCGGGCCGCGGCCTCCTCGAACTTCTTCTTGGCGTCGGTGGCCGCGGCGGCCTTCATGTCGGCGCCGAGCGACTCGGCGAGCGCCCACATGCGCTGCAGCGGCTCGGTGAGCTGGCGGTCGTAGACGGAGACGCCGACGCTGGGGGCCAGCTTGGCGATCTTGTCCGCGGACTCCTCCGGGACGTACCACAGGGTTCCGGCGCCGTCGAACATGGTGGAGACGAGCACGTCGGGCGCGAGGGCCGCGTACTTCTCGACGTTGAACTGGCCCCAGGTGTTGCCGAGGGCGGTGACCTTGCTGATGTCCATGTCGCCGGCCTGGACGTCGGGCTTGCCGTCGGACGTCCTGGTCGGGCCGAAGACGCCCTTCACGGAGATGCCGTAGTCGTGCAGCGCGGCGGCGACGCCGGTGAACGCGACGATGTTCCGGGGGGCTTCGTCGAGCTTCACGGTCTTGCCGCGGTCGTCCTCGAAGGACCAGGGGCCGGACTTGCCGGCGGTCGTCCCGCTGTCCGAATCCCCGTTGTCCCCGTTGCTCGCGTCGCCGCCGCCGCAGGCCGCGAGCGCGGCCCCGAGACCGAGGACACCACCCGCGGCGAGGATGCCGCGGCGGGTGAGGTGGGAGGCTCTGGCGTTGGGCATGGCATGACCGCTTTCGAACAGGGCGAGACGCCCACCGGACGAGTTCGAAGGTAGGTTAGCCTAACCTCACTACTTGTCCAGGGGGTGTCTCGCCCCGCTCGCGGTCACCGCCCGGCCGGCGGGCGGGTCAGCTCACCAGGCCCAACTCCCGTGCGATGAGCATCCGCTGGACCTCGCTGGTGCCCTCGCCGATCTCCAGGATCTTGGAGTCGCGCCACATCCGGGCCACCGGGTACTCGTTCATGAAGCCGTAGCCGCCGTGGATCTGGGTGGCGTCGCGGGCGTTGTCCACCGCGATCGTCGACGAGTACAGCTTCGCCAGGGCCGCCTCCTTCTTGAACGGCTCGCCGGACACCAGCCGGGCCGCCGCGTCGCGCCAGGCCAGCCGGGCCGTGTGGGCCCGCATCTCCATGTCCGCGATCTTGAACTGGATGGCCTGGTTGGCGCCGATCGGACGGCCGAAGGCGTGGCGTTCCTTGGCGTACTTCACCGACTCGTCCACGCAGCCCTGGGCGAGCCCGGTGGCCAGCGCGGCGATGGCGACGCGCCCCTCGTCCAGGATGCGCAGGAACTGCGCGTAGCCCCGGCCCTCCTCGCCCAGCAGGTTGGCCGCCGGGACGCGGACGTCCGTGAACGACAGCTCGCGGGTGTCGGAGGCGTTCCAGCCGACCTTCGAGTAACCCGGTGCCACCGTGAAGCCCGGCGTGCCGGACGGGACGATGATCGCCGAGATGCGCGGCCTGCCGTCCGGCTTGCGGCCGGTGACCGCGGTGACCGTGACCAGGCCGGTGATGTCCGTGCCCGAGTTGGTGATGAAGCACTTGGTGCCGTTGATCACCCACTCGTCGGTGTCCGGGTCGAGGCGGGCGGTCGTGCGCGTCGCGCCCGCGTCCGAGCCGCCGTCCGGCTCGGTGAGCCCGAACGCGCCGAGGATCTCCCCGGAGCACAGCCGGGGCAGCCACTGCCGCTTCTGCTCCTCGGTGCCGAACAGGTGGACCGGCATCGCACCCAGCGAGACGCCCGCCTCCAGGGTGATCGCCACCGAGGAGTCGACGCGGGCCAGTTCCTCCAGCGCCACGCCGAGCGCCAGGTAGTCGCCGCCCATGCCGCCGTACTCCTCCGGGAACGGCAGCCCGAACAGGCCCATGCGGCCCATCTCGCGGACGATCTCGTACGGGAACTCGTGGTGCTCGTAGAACTCGCCGATCTTCGGCGCCACCACGTCGTGCGCGAACTGCTCGACCGTGCGCCGCAGTTCTTCGAGTTCGGGGGAGAGACGGAAGTCCATGGCGGATCACTGGTCCTTGTGGGAGAGGGCACGCACGGTGCGGGACGGGCTGGGTCGGCCCAACTGCTCGGCCATCCACACGCTGGTGGCGACGAGACGGCCGAGGTCGACTCCGGTGTCGATGCCGAGGCCGCGCAGCATCCACACGAGGTCTTCGGTGGCGAGGTTGCCGGTGGCGGACTTGGCGTAGGGGCAGCCGCCCAGACCGCCGGCGGAGGCGTCGACCGTGGTGACGCCGTGCTGGAGGGCGGCCAGGGTGTTGGCGAGGGCCTGGCCGTAGGTGTCGTGGAAGTGCACGCCGAGCGCGGACACCGGCACGCCCGCCTCGCCCAGCGCGGTCAGCAGCGCGCGCACCTGTCCCGGCGTCGCCACGCCGATGGTGTCGCCCAGGCTCAGCTCGTCGCAGCCCATGTCGAGCAGCGCCCGGCACACGCCCACGACCTGCTCCACCGCGACGGCGCCTTCCCACGGGTCGCCGAAGCACATCGACAGATAGCCGCGCACGTGCACGCCGTCGGTCTTGGCCCTGGCCACCACCGGCTCGAACATGGCCAGCGCCTCGGCCACCGTGCGGTTGAGGTTGGCCTTCGCGAAGGACTCGGTGGCGCTCGCGAAGACGGCGACGCGCCGGGCGCCGAGCGCCAGCGCGCGGTCGAGGCCGCGCTCGTTCGGCACCAGCACCGGCAGCTCGGCCGGCAGGTCGGCGACGAGCGGGAACAGCGCCTCCGCGTCGGCGAGCTGGGGCACCCACTTCGGGTGCACGAAGCTCGTCGCCTCGATCGTGCTCAGGCCCGCGCCGGCCAGCCGCCGCACGAACTCCGCCTTGACCTCGGTCGGTACGGTCGCCCGCTCGTTCTGCAGGCCGTCCCGCGCGCCGACCTCGTGGATCCGCACCCGCGCGGGCAGGCCCTCGGCCGGTACGACCATGGGGAGCCCTTCCACCGTCATTCCGCCACCTCCTCGTGGGGCGTGATCACCGCGAGCACCTGGTCCATGGCGACCGTGGTGCCCGGGGTGACGTCCAGTTCGGCGACCGTGCCGGCGTGCGGGGCGGAGATGACGTGCTCCATCTTCATCGCCTCCACGACCAGCAGGCTCTGACCGGCGCTCACCTCGTCGCCGACGGCGACCTTCACGACGGTGACTGTGCCGGGCATCGGCGCGGTGAGCGAGTCGGCGCCCGCGTGCGCCGCGCGGGTGAGCGACGCGGCGACCGGGTCGTGGTCGCGCACCTGCCAGGCGTCGCCGTCGCGGCCCAGCCAGGTGCCGTCCGGCAGGGCGGCGAAGGTGTGCACCAGGCCGTCGAGCCGGATGGTGAACGTGCCCTCGGCCCCGGGCCGCGGGAGCGCGCCCCCGGAGCCGCGCACGGGCCGGTCCGCGCCGGGCAGCAGGACCTCGGTCCCGCCGTCCGATGTGCGGCGCACGCGCACGACGACCGGGTCGTGGCCCGGCACCCGCAGATGGTGCGCCGTCCAGGCCCGCTCGCCGCCCAGGCGCCAGCCGTCCGCGGACGCGAACGGGTCGGTCCAGCCGGTGCCGTCGCCGTCGCCGGGCGCGAGTGCCGCCTGGCGCAGCAGCGCCGCCGCCGCGTAGACCTCCGCCGGGACCTCGTCCGTGACGAGCCCGGCCGCCTCCCGCTCCACCAGCCCGGTGTCCAGCTCGCCCGCGACCACCGCCGGATGGGCCAGCAGCCGGCGCAGGAACCCGGCGTTGGTCTGCACACCCAGCACGACCGTCCCCGCGAGGGCCGCCCGCAGCTTCCTGAGCGCGCTCGCCCGGTCGGGGCCGTAGGCGATGACCTTGGACAGCATCGGGTCGTACAGGCTGCCGACCTCGGTGCCCTCGCTGAGCCCGGAGTCGGTGCGCGCGCCGTCGCCCTGCGGTTCGCGCAGGGCGAGCACGGTGCCGCCGGACGGCAGGAACCCGCGCGCGGGGTCCTCCGCGCACACGCGGGCCTCGACGGCGTGCCCGGTCAGCGTGACGTCGCCCTGCTTGAACGGCAGCGGCTCCCCGGCCGCCACCCGCAGCTGCCACTCCACCAGGTCGAGGCCGGTGATCAGCTCGGTGACCGGGTGCTCCACCTGAAGACGGGTGTTCATCTCCATGAACCAGTACGACGACGGGTCGTCGCCCGGGACGATGAACTCCACCGTGCCCGCGCCCCGGTAGCCGCAGGAGCGGGCGGCCTGGACCGCCGCCTCGCCCATGGCCGCGCGGGTGTCCTCGTCCAGCAGGACCGACGGCGCCTCCTCGATGATCTTCTGGTGGCGGCGCTGCAGGGAGCACTCGCGCTCGCCGAGGTGGACCACGTTGCCGTGGCCGTCGGCCAGCACCTGGATCTCGATGTGCCGGGGGCGGTCGATCCACCGCTCGACCAGGAGGGTGTCGTCGCCGAAGGAGGCGCGGGCCTCGCGGCGGGCCGCGGCGATCTCGTCGGCGAGATCCGCGGCGTCCCGCACCCGCCGCATGCCCTTGCCGCCGCCGCCCGCCGACGGCTTCAGCAGCACCGGCATGCCGATCTCCCGGGCCGCGTCGGCCAGTTCGGCGTCGGTGAGGCCGCTGCCGCTGGAACCGGGCACCACCGGGACACCGGCCGCCCGCACCGTCTCCTTGGCGCGGATCTTGTCGCCCATGAGGGCGATCGCGTCCGCGGGCGGCCCGACGAAGACCAGCCCGGCGTCGGCGCACGCGCGCGCGAAGGCCGCGTTCTCCGCGAGGAAGCCGTAGCCGGGATGGACGGCCTGGGCGCCGGTGCGCGCGGCCGCGTCGAGCAGCCGCTCCACCGAGAGATAGCTCTCCGCAGCCGGCGCCGGGCCGATCCGCACCGCCGTGTCGGCCTCCCGGACGTGCCGGGCGTCGGCGTCCGCGTCGGAGAAGACGGCCACCGAGCGCACGCCCAGCGACCGCAGCGTGCGGATGACACGCACGGCGATCTCGCCCCGGTTGGCCACGAGCACTGTGTCGAACATGGTCGGGTAACCCCCCTCTACATCCGGAAGACGCCGAACTGGGGCTCACCCAGGGGCGCGTTGGCACAGGCGGTCAGGGCCAGGCCCAGCACCTGACGGGTCTCCAGCGGGTCGATGACCCCGTCGTCCCAGAGCCGGGCGGTGGCGTAGTAGGCGTTGCCCTGGCGCTCGTACTGGGCGCGGACGGGGGCCTTGAAGGCCTCCTCGTCCTCCACGGACCACTCCTCGCCGCGGGACTGGAGCTGGTCCCGCTTGACGGTGGCGAGGACCGAGGCGGCCTGCTCGCCGCCCATCACCGAGATCTTGGCGCCCGGCCACATCCACAGGAAGCGGGGCGAGTAGGCCCGCCCGCACATCGAGTAGTTGCCCGCGCCGTACGACCCGCCGACCACCACGGTCAGCTTCGGCACGCGGGTGCAGGCGACGGCCGTGACCATCTTGGCGCCGTGCTTGGCGATGCCGCCGGCCTCGTAGTCCCGGCCGACCATGAAGCCGGAGATGTTCTGCAGGAACACCAGCGGGATGCCGCGCTGGTCGCACAGCTCGATGAAGTGGGCGCCCTTCTGGGCGGACTCGGAGAACAGGATGCCGTTGTTGGCGACGATGCCGACCGGGTGGCCGTGGATCCGGGCGAAGCCGGTGACCAGGGTCTGCCCGAACTCGGCCTTGAACTCCGCGAACCGCGAGCCGTCGACCACGCGCGCGATGATCTCGCGCACGTCGTAGGGGGTGCGGGGGTCGACCGGGACGGCGCCGTAGAGGCCGTAGGGATCCACCTTCGGCTCGACGACCGGCGTGACCTTCCAAGGCAGCGGTCCGCGCGCGGGCAGGGTGGCGACGATGTCCCGCACGATCCGCAGCGCGTGCGCGTCGTCCTCGGCGAGGTGGTCGGTGACGCCCGACACGCGCGCGTGGACGTCGCCGCCGCCGAGCTCCTCGGCGGTCACCACCTCGCCGGTGGCCGCCTTCACCAGGGGCGGCCCGCCCAGGAAGATGGTGCCCTGGTTGCGGACGATGACCGCCTCGTCGCTCATCGCCGGGACGTACGCCCCGCCGGCCGTGCAGGAGCCGAGCACGGCCGCGATCTGCGGGATGCCGGCGCCGGACATCCGGGCCTGGTTGTAGAAGATCCGCCCGAAGTGGTCGCGGTCCGGGAAGACCTCGTCCTGCATCGGAAGGAAGGCGCCCCCGGAGTCCACCAGGTACACGCACGGCAGGCGGTTGTCGAGGGCGACCTCCTGGGCGCGCAGGTGCTTCTTCACCGTCATCGGGTAGTACGTACCGCCCTTGACGGTGGCGTCGTTGGCGACGACCACGCACTCGCGCCCGGCGACCCGCCCGATCCCGGCGATCACCCCGGCGGCCGGGGCCTGCCCGTCGTACAGCCCGTCGGCGGCCAGCGGGGCCAGCTCCAGGAACGGCGAGCCGGGGTCGAGGAGGGTGTCCACGCGGTCCCTGGGCAGCAGCTTCCCGCGCGCGGTGTGCCGGGCGCGCGCCTTCTCGCCGCCGCCGAGCCGGGCCGCGGCCAGCTTCCCGTGCAACTCCTCCACGAGCGCGCGGTGCGCCGCCTCGTTGGCCCGCCAGGCCTCCGACGCGGGGTCTGCCGCGCTCGTCAGCTCCGGTGCCTGATCCATTCCTGCGGTCCCCTCACCCGGTGCTCCGGTGTTAATGAGCGTTAACCATTTCCTTCAGGTTAACGACCGCTAACCTCCCTGTCTAGAATTGCCTCCATGGCCACCAGAACCGACGCCCCCACCCGCCGCGAGCAGATCCTCAAGGAGGCCGCGCGGCTGTTCGCCGAGCGCGGGTTCCACGGCGTCGGGGTCGACGAGATAGGCGCCGCGGTCGGCATCAGCGGGCCCGGCCTCTACCGGCACTTCCCCGGCAAGGACGCGATGCTCGCCGAGCTGCTGGTGGGCATCAGCGGCCAGCTGCTGACCGGCGCGAAGCGACGCCTGAAGGAGGCGGACGGGACGGCCGGTGCCGAGGCGGTCCTCGACTCGCTGATCGAGGGGCACATCGACTTCGCGCTCGACGACCGCCCGCTCATCACCCTGCACGACCGTGAGCTGGACCGCCTGCGGGACAGCGACCGCAAGCTGGTCCGCCAGCTCCAGCGGCAGTACGTGGAGCTGTGGGTGGAGGTGGTCCGCGAGGTCTACCCGGGCCTGGCCGAGCCGGTGGCCCGCTCGGCCGTGCACTCGGTCTTCGGCCTGCTCAACTCCACCCCGCACCTGGGCCGTCCGGGCTCCCTGCCCGGGCGGGGCACCACGGCCACCCTGCTGCACCGGATGGCGAGGGGCGCCTTCGCGGCGGCGGCAGCGGCCGACGAGGTCTGAGCGCCCCGGCGCCTGGAGCCTGGGCGGTCCTTGAACCCGCGGCCCCTGGACCCCGGGCGGCCCCTGGAGCCTGCCGGCCCCTGGCCCCTGGCGGCCTGCCGGCCCCTGGGTCCCTGGCGGCCCGGCGGTCCCTGGGTCCCTGGCGGCCCGGCGGTCCCTGGGTCCCTGGCGGCCCGGCGGCGCCTGGCCCCCGGCGGCCCGAGCGGCCCGAGCGGCCCGGCGGTCCCCGGCGGCCCGAGTGGCCCGGCGGTCCCCGGCCCGTGGCGGCCCGAGCGGCCCGGCGGTCCCCGGCCCGAGCGGCCCGGCGGTCCCTGGCCCCTGCCGGCCCGGCGGCGCCTGGCCCCCGGCGGCCCGAGCGGCCCGGCGGTCCCCGGCCCGAGCGGCCCGGCGGGCCCCGGCCCGTGACGGCCCGGCGGTCCTGGCCCCTGGCAGTCCGGCGGCCCTCGGCGACCCCTGGACCCCTGGCGGCCCCGGGGGCCCCGGCAGTTCCTGGTCCCTGGGGGCCCTGGCAGTTCCTGGCCCGTGGCGGCCCCGGCGGTCCGGCGGCCCCGGCGGCCCCTGGCCCCCGGCGGCCTCGACGCCCCCGGCGACTCCGGGGGCGTCGAGGCCGGCGCGGCGGCGAAGCGGGCTGTTCGCGGCCTGCGCGTACACCGGCCGCCGCGCCCCGCGGATGAGCCGTACGGGTTACGGAACCGCCGAACGGGTGAGAGGGTGACGAGCGTTACGCGGACCCCTCTGGACGCCCCCGCCTACTCGCCGGTACGTTGACGTGAGCAAGCGCTTAGACATGCTCAGACATGCCGAGTACGTGGAGGTGGCGGCGTGCGCCGTACGGTGTTCAACGAGGACCACGAGGCGTTCCGGGAGACCCTCCGGGCCTTCATCGAGGCCGAGGTCGTCCCCGTCTACGACGAGTGGTTCGCGGCCGGCCTGGCGCCGCGCGACTTCTACTACAAGCTCGCCGAGCTCGGCGTCTTCGGCATCAACGTGCCCGAGGAGTACGGCGGCGCCGGCATCGACTCGTACAAGTTCGAAGCCGTGATGTACGAGGAGACCGCCCGCGCGGGCGTCCAGTTCGGCGGCTCCGGCGTGCACGTGCTGCTCGGCCTGCCGTACATCAAGATGCTTGCCACCGACGAGCAGAAGAAGCGCTTCCTGCCGAAGTTCGTCTCCGGCGAGGAGATGTGGGCGCTGGCGATGACCGAGCCGGGCACCGGCTCCGACCTCGCGGGCATGAAGACCACCGCCAAGCTCTCCGAGGACGGCACGCACTACGTCCTCAACGGCGCCAAGACCTTCATCACCGGCGGCGTCCACGCCGACCGTGTGATCGTGTGCGCCCGCACCTCCGCGCCGACCGCCGAGGACCGCCGCCACGGCATCTCGCTGTTCGCCGTGGACACCAAGTCCGAGGGCTACTCCATCGGCCGCAAGCTGGACAAGCTCGGCCTGCGCACCTCCGACACCGCCGAGCTGGCGTTCGTCGACGTGAAGGTGCCGGTCGAGGACCTGCTCGGCGAGGAGAACAAGGGCTTCTACTACCTCGGCCACAACCTGGCCTCCGAGCGCTGGGGCATCGCCTTCGGCGCCTACGCGCAGGCCAAGGCGGCCGTCCGGTTCGCCAAGCAGTACGTCCAGGAGCGCACCGTCTTCGGCAAGCCGGTCGCCAGCTTCCAGAACACCAAGTTCGAGCTGGCCGCCTGCCAGGCCGAGGTGGACGCCGCCGAGGCCGTCGCCGACCGCGCCCTCGAGGCGCTGGACGCCGGCGAGCTCACCCCCGCCGAGGCCGCCTCCGCCAAGCTGTTCTGCACCGAGGTCGCCCACCGCGTGATCGACCGCTGCCTGCAGCTGCACGGCGGCTACGGCTTCATGAACGAGTACCCGATAGCCCGCCTGTACGCGGACAACCGCGTCAACCGCATCTACGGCGGCACCAGCGAGATCATGAAGACGATCATCGCCAAGGACATGGGCCTGTAAGGTCCAGGCAATCCCTGCCCGGTACAACTAACTCCATGAGTCAGGCACTACAGGATCTCCTCGATCTGCTCGACCTCGAGCAGATCGAGGAGAACATCTTCCGCGGCAGCTCCAGGCCCTCCCTCGTCCCGCGCGTCTTCGGCGGGCAGGTCGCGGCCCAGGCGCTCGTCGCCGCCGGGCGGACGGTCCCCGCGGACCGGCCCGCCCACTCCCTGCACGCTTACTTCCTGCGCCCCGGCGATCCGGGCGCGCCGATCGTCTACAGCGTCGACCGCATCCGGGACGGCCGCTCCTTCACCACCCGCCGGGTGGTCGCCGTCCAGCACGGCAAGCCGATCTTCCACCTGTCGGCGTCCTTCCAGACGCACGAGGACGGCCTCGACCACCAGGCCCCGATGCCGCCCGCGCCGGACCCGGTGACGCTGCCGACCTCAGCCGAGCGGCTGCGCGGCTACGACCACCTCGACCCGGCCGTGGCCGAGCGGTTCATCGAGGCCCGGGAGGCCGTCGACCTGCGGTACGTCGACGAGCCGCCGTTCGGCAGGTTCGGCGAGCCGCGCGAGCCGCACTCCCAGGTGTGGTTCCGCGCCAACGGCAAGCTCTCCGGCGCCGTCGACGAGCCCCTGCTGCACGTCGTCCTGGCCACGTACGTCAGCGACATGACCCTGCTCGACTCGATCCTGCTCGCGCACGGGCGCGGCGGCTGGGCGGTCGGGGACGTCGTCGGCGCCTCGCTGGACCACGCCATGTGGTTCCACCGCCCGTTCCGCGCCGACGAATGGCTCCTGTACGACCAGGAGTCGCCGTCGGCGTCCGGCGGGCGCGGCCTCGGGCAGGCCCGCATCTACACCCAGGACGGCCGGCTGGCCATCACGGTCATCCAGGAGGGCGTGGTCCGCGTCCCGCGGTGATCCGGCTGCCCCGCAAGCCGGTTGCCGCGGGACGGGCGCCCGCGCTGGGATGGGCACCATGACCGAATCGTGGAACTGGCGGGGCGGGCGGATCCGGGAGGCGTACCTCCTGGCGGCGGACACGGTCGCCGGACTGCTCGCCGACCCCGCCGTGGCGGCCGTCTGGGACGAGCCGAGCGTGCTGAAGGACTTCGGCGTGCGCGGGCTCGCGGGGCACCTGTTCGGGCAGGACCTCGACCTGCCGGGCATGCTCGCCGCGCCGGCGCCGTCCGAGCCCGTCGTCTCCCTGCGCACGTACTACCTGGAGCGCGTGATCTGGCTGGACGCCGGGGCCGACGCGCCCGTCAGCGCGCGCATCCGCGCCGGCGGCGAGGCCAGGGCGGCCGACGGACCCGCCGCCTTCGCCGCGCGTGCGCGCGAGGGGCTGCACGCGCTGCGCACGGAGGTGCCCCGGGCGCCCGCCGCGCGGCCGGTGCACGTGGCCACCTGGGGCGAGTGGTCCCTCGAACTCGACGACTTCCTGCTCACCCGCCTGACGGAACACGTCGTGCACGCCGACGACCTGGCGTGCAGCGCGGGTCTGCCGACGCCGGACTTCCCGGAGAGCGTCACCACGCCGGTCGTCGAACTGCTCGCCCGGCTCGCGGTCCGGCGGCACGGCGCGGTGGGCGTGATCCGGGGGCTCGCCCGCGCCGAGCGCGCCCCCGCCTCCATCGCCGGTCTGTGACCGGTCACCGGAAGGGCATCGGCGTCAGGAGAGCCCCGCCTCCGCCAGCAGGTAGGCCGTCATCGGGTCGTAGTAGCGCGGGCTGGGCACGTGGTCGTCGAGCGGCACCGTCACCTGCACGGTCCCCTCGGCCTCGGCGAGGAACAGCGCCGGGTCGTTGCAGTCGGCGTAGCCGACGGAGTCCACGCCGTGCTGCCCCGCGTAGCCGGCCCAGCCGTGGTCGGCGACGACCAGGTCGGGCAGCGGGCGGCCCTCGCGCTCCAGCGCCGTCAGGATGGCCTTCATCGGCTCGCCCGAGTGCGTGTGCCACAGCGTGGCGCCGTGCTCCAGCACCGCCACGTCCGCGAACTGCATCACGTACCCCTCGTCCGTCTGCAGCCCGTCCGGGATGACGACGATCTCGCACCCGGCGGCGCGCAGCGCGGCGGCCGTGGCGCGGTGCACGTCGAGCAGGCCGCCGGGGTGACCGGTCGCGAACAGCACCCGCTGCTGTCCGTCGGCCGCCTTGCGCAGCCGGGCCGCCATCCGGCCGAGCGCGTCGACGGTCAGCTCGGGGTCGATGGTGTCCTGGCCGTACCGGTGCTCCGGGTCGTCGTTCACGCCCACCCGCTCCGCCATCACCGCGAGCACGTCCTGCTCGTCCCGCCAGCGGTCGCCGAGTTCCAGCCCGAGCCAGAAGTTGCGGACGCCGTTGGCGAGCTGGCGGTAGTGGGAGAGGTTGTTCTCGCGCGGGGTGGCCACGTCGCCCGCGATGCGGGTCTTGACGAGGTGGTCGACGAGCTCGGCGCGGCTGGGTGTCCCGGGTATCGGCATGGCTCCCATTGTGAGGCAGTCCCCGGTGCCCGTCCCCGGCGTTTCCGCACGCTGGGACGCGGGTCACGTACGTTCCGCCGGCCGGCCGGACTGTGCGCTACGGCTCCTGCCGCAGGGCGAACCACAGCTCCATGCGTACGTCCGGATCGTCCAGGTCGGCGTCGAGCAGGGCCGCGCACCGGGCGATGCGCTGGCGGACGGTGTTGCGGTGCACCGACAGGGCCACCGCCGTACGGTCCCAGCTGCCGTGCAGCGACAGCCAGGCGCGCAGAGTCTCCGTGAGGGCCGGGACGGCGGCGACCGGGCCGAGCAGCGCACGCGCGTGTGCCTGCGCCTCGGCCGGGCCGACCAGTTCGGCGAGGGCCGGGCGGGCGCCGTGCCGGACGAGCGGGACGCGGGTGGCGCGGGCGCGGGCCAGGGCGCGGGCCGCCTGCGCGTCGGCGGCCGGCCACTCGCCGGGACCGGCGGCCGCGCTCACGCCCAGCGTCCAGCCGGGATGGGCCGCCGGCTCCCGGTCGGCGGGCACCAGCACCCGGACCACCCCGTCCCCGAGGTCGACCAGCGGCGAGCCCAGCGCGGCGCCCAGCGCGGAGGCGGCCACGGCGTCCGGTGACCGCGCCTCGGGCCGGCCGTGCACGACGATCCACGCCTCGGCGCCCAGCAGCTCGGCGGCCTCCTCGGGCGGGGCGCCCAGCAGCAGCCGCACCAGCGCGGAGGAGCGGGCCGCCCCGCTGCCGCTGTGCTGCTCGCCGGTGAGCAGCGACAGCAGCACGGCGGCGACGGAGGCGACGGTGTGGTCGCCGGGGTCCCGCCGGGCGGCGGCCACCCCGAGGACGAAGCCCCCGCCAGCGCCGAGACCGTAGGCGGCGAGGTGGGCGCCGGCGACGGTGTCGGTGGCGGAGGCGGGGACGGCGGCGGGACCGTCCCGGCGCGCGGAGGCGTCCGCCCGCGGGCTCGCGCCCGGCCGCACCACGTCCGCGAGCCGGGCCAGCGCCTGCCGCGCTTCCGCCGCCGCCCGCCGCCCCGCCGACGCGAGCTCCGCCCCGTCCGGCCCGTACAGCACCGCCCACCCGTTCACCCGCCGCGCCAACTGCCGCAGCACCGACGGCACCGGGTCCGGGCGGGAGGCCGCGGCGGCCAGGCTCTGCTGCGCCTCCGTGACCCGGCGCAGCTCGGCCAGCCGGGCCTCGGCCATCAGCTGCCACACTGCGCGGGCCACGCCCGAGAACGTCGTCCGCGGCGGGACCTCGATCAGCGGGAGCCCGTGCGCCTCGCAGGCCGCGGCCAGGGCGCGCGGCACCGTGTCGTGCACCGGCGCCACCCCGAAGCCGAGGGCCGCGCCGCCCGCCGCGACGATCCGCTCCACGTACTCGTCGAAGTCGTCGAAGCCGTCGGAACGGGCACCGGAACCGGCCGCCGCCGGGATGTGCACGCCCGCCGTCAGCAGCAGCTCGCCGCCGAGCAGGTACGGGGAGGGGTCGGCCAGTTCCGAGGTGTGCGCCGCGTGGAGAACGACGCCGGCGCCGGACGGCCCGGCGATCTGCCGCAGTGCCAGGTCCTCGCGGGCCAGCAGGGCCGCCAGCGGCACCGGGGGAGTGGGCGGAACGGCGGGCTCCCGCCCGGAGGACGACATGGTGGACGTTCCCTCCACAATCGGCGGCCTGAATGGAGGAAACGTACACTTCGCACCCGCGCTCCGGCCACCTACCGTCGGTGGCACGCAGCGCGCAGAAGGAAGGCAGCATCCCCATGAGCAGCAACGAGACGCCCCGCGGCCCCGTCGACTCCTCCCGCGTCCCGCGGTACGCCGGACCCGCGACCTTCGCCCGGCTGCCCCGCCTCGACGAGGTCGGCCGCGCCGACGTCGCCGTGGTGGGGGTGCCCTTCGACTCGGGCGTCTCCTACCGGCCGGGCGCCCGCTTCGGCGGCAACGCGATCCGCGAGGCGTCCCGGCTGCTGCGCCCCTACAACCCGGCGCAGGACGCGTCCCCCTTCGCGCTGGCGCAGGTCGCCGACGGCGGCGACATCGCGGTGAACCCGTTCGACATCCACGAGGCCGTGGAGACGATCGAGGCGGCGGCCGACGACCTGCTCTCCACCGGCGCCCGCCTGATGACGCTGGGCGGCGACCACACCATCGCCCTGCCGCTGCTGCGCGCGGTGGCCAGGAAGCACGGCCCGGTCGCCCTGCTCCACTTCGACGCCCACCTCGACACCTGGGACACCTACTTCGGCGCCGAGTACACGCACGGCACCCCGTTCCGCCGCGCGGTGGAGGAGGGCATCCTCGACACCGCCGCGCTCTCCCACGTCGGCACCCGCGGCCCGCTGTACGGCAAGCAGGACCTCACCGACGACGAGAAGATGGGCTTCGGCATCGTCACCTCCGCCGACGTCTACCGGCGCGGCGCCGACGAGGTCGCCGACCAGCTGCGGCAGCGCATCGGCGACCGCCCCGTCTACATCTCCATCGACATCGACTGCCTCGACCCGGCGCACGCGCCCGGCACCGGCACGCCCGAGGCCGGCGGCATGACCTCCCGCGAGCTGCTGGAGATCCTGCGCGGCCTGGCCTCCTGCAACCTCGTCTCGGCGGACGTCGTCGAGGTGGCCCCGGCCTACGACCAGGCCGAGATCACCTCGGTGGCCGCCTCCCACACGGCCTACGAACTGACGACGATCATGACCCGCCGGATCGCCGAGGCCCGCCGGGAGAACCACGGCATCTGACCCACGGCCACGCCCCGCAACCCGGCCCGACGGCGGCCCCGGCGACGAACTCCGTCCAGTAGCCATCCAGTAACTCCCTTGATTCGGCAAAGGAAGTCCCATACGTTTCCTTCGCCACTGCTGCACAGCATGGTCACATCAATTTCATAGCGGGCTCTGGGGAGAGCCCGGGGGGAGACAAGGGCATGACCAACCCTTGGTTCCAGCGGCTTCGTGCTGCCCAGACGTTCGGCGTGCTGCTCGGCAGCGCCGTCGTCCTGGGCGCGCTGCCCGCTGTCACCAGTCCGGCGGGCGCCGCCGGCCACGCACCCGCCTCAGCCGAGGCGGCCGCGTTCGAACTGGCCGCCGACACCGGGGAACCGGTGGAGATCGTTCAGCGCCGCACCGAGGACGAACTCGTCTTCGCCAACCCGGACGGCAGTTTCACCAGCGAGACCAGCGTCCAGCCGCAACGGGTGCGACGCCCCGACGGCACCTGGGAGAAGGCCGACGCCACGCTCGAGCGGCGGGCCGACGGCACGGTGGGCCCGAAGGCCGCCGTCGTCGACCTGGCCTTCGCCGGGGGCGGCTCCACCGACCTGATCACCCTGGGCGACGACGGCAGGTCCTTCACCCTGCGCTGGCCGAAGCCGCTGCCCGAGCCGGTCCTGGACGGTGACACGGCCGAGTACCGCGAGGTGCTGCCGGGCGTCGACCTGCTGGCGAGCGCGTCGGTCACCGGATACTCGTACGTCCTGAAGGTGAAGACGCCGGAGGCCGCCGAGAACCCGGACCTGAACCGGCTGCGGCTGCCCGTACGTTCCGAGGGGCTCGACCTGACCACCGGCCCGACCGGCGGGCTCCAGGCCGTCGACGCCTCCGGCGAGCGGCTCTTCGGCGGCCAGGCGCCCAAGATGTGGGACTCCGCCACCACCGCCGCGGGACTGCCTTCGGACGCGGTGCCGGCCTCCGGCTCCGGCGCCCCCGTGGAGGACGCGCCCGACGCCGCGGCGAAGGTCGCCGACATGGGCCTGGAGGTGACCGCGTCCGCCGTCACCGTCGAGCCCGACCACTCCGTGCTCACCGCCGCCGACACCGACTTCCCGGTCTACCTCGACCCGGAGGCCGGCATGTCCAAGAGCGAGTGGCTGTACGTCTCCAGCGCCCATCCGAGCACCGAGTTCCACAAGTTCAAGAAGGACGAGGGCGTCGGACGCTGCTCGTACGAGTCCATCGGCGGCACGTACTACGTGTGCAGCTCGTCGCCGTACACCAACCGCATGTACTTCCAGTTCGGCACCTCGGGCTGGAAGAACCGCACCATCTCCAAGGCGGTCTTCGAGGTCTACGAGACCTTCTCCTTCTCCTGCCAGAAGAGCACCGTCAACCTGCACGCGGTCGCCGAGGGCGGCGTGGACTCCGCCACCAACTGGAACAACAAGCCCAAGGACGGCGACCTGATGGTCGACCGCACGGTGGCCTACGGCCGCGGCGACAGCTGCAGCCCTGACGCCCCGGCCAGCTGGGTCGACTTCCAGGACAACCCGGACGAGAGCAACGAGAACCTCACCGCCACCGTACGCAAGAAGGCCAAGGCCGAGGATCCGATCGCGTTCTCGCTGCGGGCCGCCGACGAAGGCGACGCCAACTCCTGGAAGCGGTTCCGCGGCGACAACGCCAAGCTGGTCGTCACCTACAACACCACTCCCGGCAAGCCGTACAACGAGCGGCTGACCAACCCGGAGGAGAAGACGTGCACCACGGACAACGCCAAGCGCCCGTGGATCCGTGACGACACCCCGACCATGGCGGTCAACGGCACCGACGCCGACTCCTACAGCGACGGCACCGGTCAGAACCTCACCGCCACCTTCCGGGTCTGGGACCAGGTCGACGGCCGGCCCATGGTCTACGAGGGCAAGGACGGCCCGCAGAACGAAGGCGTCTTCGAGGAGAACATCCCGGTCAGGGAGCTCGCGCACGGCCACGGCTACAAGTGGCACGCCCAGCTCTACGACGGCTCCACCGGCAAGCTGAAGGACTCCGGTTACTCGGACTGGTCCGACTGGTGCGAGTTCGTGGTGGATGTGAAGGCGCCCGACGCCAAGCCGCTCGTGACACCGGCCGACGGCGAGAGCGACCTCCCGGTGGGCGCCAAGCGGCACTTCACCCTCTCCGCGAACGGCAACTCCGACCCGGTCTTCAAGAACGACGTCGACTACTACGAGTGGGACCTCGGCAGCGACACCCCCGGCCGCAAGGCCGCACCCGCGAGTCTCGGCGGGGCCGCCACCATCGAGGTGCCGACCTCCACGTTCGGCCCGAACGTCCTCTACGTCCGCAGCGTCGACCAGGCGGGCAACCGCGGCCCGATGGAGAAGTACGTCTTCACCGCCGACCGCGCCTGCCCGGACGCCCTCGCCGACTCCTGCGCCGCCGCCGTCTACGGCCTCGACCAGACGTCCGGAGCCACGGCCCCCGACACCTCCGGCCATGACCGCGACCTCACCGTCAAGGGCGCCGACTGGGCCGCGGGCCACCACGCCGCCACCGAGGCCGCCGACAAGGCCCTGCGCTTCAACGGCAGCAGCGACTACGCCACCGCCGCGTCGGCCGTTCACACCGGACAGGCGTTCACCGTGTCGGCATGGGTGCGACCGACCTCGCTGAGCGAGAACATCGCGGTGATCAGCCAGGCGGGGACCAGCGGCAACGGCTTCGCCCTCTACTACTCGACGGCCTACAAGCGCTGGATCTTCGGCCGCCACGTCGCCGACAAGGACGGCTCCGACGTCATCCGCGCCATGGCGGCGAGCGAGCGCCCGGCGGCCGTCGGCAAGTGGACCCACCTGGCGGGCGCCTACGACCCGGCGGCACGGAGGTTCACGCTCTACGTCGACGGCGAGGAACAGGGCAGCGCCGCCGTCACCGGCGTCTGGAACGCCGCCAAGGGCCTGAACATCGGCCGCGCCCAGTACAGCGGTGTCTGGCACGACTACTTCGCCGGCGACATCGACGACGTACGCCTGGTGCCCGGCCTGCTCTCCGGCACGGAGATCTACCGGCTGGCGAACCGCTGAGCCAGGCCCAGTCAGTTCCTGACCAGAGCGGTTCCTGACCAGAACCGCTTCGGCCCGGGCGCGGACATTCACCCGCGCCCGGGCACCCCACATCACACGGGAGGGGAGCGCGCATGCGCTCAACACGGAGACATCACGCCCATAAATGGGCGAAACACCTGGCCGCGGCGATGTCCGCGGCCCTGACCCTGACCCTGCTCCAGGCGGTCCCCGCGCTCGGCGACGACGACGCCCGGGAGCAGCGGCGCCCCAAGACCCAGGACGTTCCCTCCACCCCCGTGGTGGAGGAGGACGGCCAGGTCTCTCCGCTCAGGCACACTGCCGGGTACGGCACTTCGAGGGCACCGAAAGCGGCCTGGCCGAAGCCGGGCAGCGCCACCGTCGTGCTGGACGGCTCCGGCGGGCGCGCGGGCGTCCGCGCGGGCGGTCTGCCGGTCCGCCTGGCCGCACCCACGTCACGCTCGGCGAAGGCCGCCGCGTCGGCCCGCGCCAAGGTCGACCTCCTCGGTCACGCCGCCGCCCGCAAGGCCGGCATCGACGGCCTGCTCCTGAAGGTCACGCGCGCGGACGGTCGCAGGACCGCCACGCCCGGCAAGGTCGCCGTTCAGGTCGACTACGCCTCCTTCGCCCAGGCGTACGGCGGCGACTGGGCGCAGCGACTGCGGCTGGTCCAGTTGCCCGCCTGCGCGCTGACCACGCCGAAGGCGGCCGCCTGCCAGGCGGTCACCCCGCTCACCACGGACAACGACGTCCGCGCCCAGAGACTCACCGCCGACGTAACCGCCGTCGCGGGCGCCAAGGCCCCGCTGCTCGCGGTCTCCGCGGCCCCCTCCGGCAGTTCCGGCTCCTACACCGCGACCTCCCTCGCGCCCTCGGCCTCCTGGCAGGTCGCCGCGCAGACCGGCGCGTTCACCTGGCAGTACCCGCTGCGGGTCCCGCCCGCCGTAGCCGGCCCCTCCCCGCAGCTGGGTCTGGCCTACAACTCGGCCTCCACGGACGGCCGGACGGCCACCAGCAACAACCAGACCTCCTGGGTCGGCGAGGGCTTCGACCTCAGCGGCGGGTACATCGAGCGGGCGTACCGCTCCTGCACGGACGACGGCCACGACGAGGCCGGTGCGCAGAAGTACGACCTGTGCTGGCACTCCGACAACGCCACCATGAACTTCGGCGGCCGGGCGGGCGAGCTGGTCAAGAAGTCGGCGGACGAGTGGCGTCTGAAGCAGGACGACGGCACGACGATCGAGCGGCGGACCGGCGGCTACAACGCCGACGACAACGGCGAGTACTGGCTGGTCACCACGACCGACGGCACCCGCTACTACTTCGGCAAGGGCAAGCGCGAGGCCGCCGACACCGAGTACACCGGCGCCTCCTGGGAGGTCCCGGTCTTCGGCGACGACAAGGACGATCCCTGCCACAAGGACACCTTCAAGGAGTCCCGCTGCCAGCAGTCCTGGCGCTGGAACCTGGACTACGTCGTCGACGTCCACGGCAACTCGATGACGTACTACTACGGCACCGAGACCAACAAGTACGACACCGTCCGCGGCGACAAGGTCGTCTCCTACGACCGCGGCGGCTACCTCAAGCGCATCGAGTACGGCGAGCAGGAGGGCAAGGAGAACTCCACCGCCGCGCCCGCCCAGGTCGTCTTCACCACCGCCGAGCGCTGCACCGGCGCCGACGCCGACTGCGAGCCCGGCGACCTGAAGGAGTCCACCGCCACCCGCTGGCCGGACGTGCCGTTCGAGCAGATCTGCACCTCGGACACCGAGTGCAAGGACCAGTGGGCGCCGACCTTCTTCACCCGCAAGCGCCTGTCGAAGGTCACCACCCAGGTCCTGGGCTCCGACGGCAAGACGTACACGGACGTGGACGTGTGGGAGCTGGCGCACAAGTACCAGAGCGCCGACACCACCCACTCCCCGTCCCTGTGGCTGGAGTCGGTCACCCACTCCGGCAAGGACGGCGCGAACAAGCTCCCGAAGGTCACCTTCTACGAGCGCCAGGACGCCAACCGCGTGGACACCGGCGCCGATGACCGCCTGCCGATGTACAAGTGGCGCATCCGGGCGATCCAGTCGGAGACGGGCGGCACGATCTCGGTCAACTACAAGCCGGCCGAGTGCACCCCGTCGAGCCTGCCCACCCCGGAGACGAACACCAAGCGCTGCATGCCGTCCTTCTGGTCGAAGGAAGGAACGGTCGGGGAGAAGGAGGACTGGTTCCACAAGTTCGTCGTCGACACGGTGATCGAGGACGAGGTCACGATCACCGGCCCCAACAAGGTCACCTCCTACGACTACTCGGGCGCCGCCTGGGCCTTCGACGACAGCGAGCTCGTCAAGACCAAGAAGAAGACCTGGAACCAGTGGCGCGGCTTCCGCAAGGTGACCGTGAAGACCGGTGACGCGGCCGGCAAGCAGTTGCGCACCGAGACCACCTACCTCCAGGGCATGGACGGCGACCGCGAGAAGGAGTCCGGCGGCACCAGGTCGGTCTCGGTCACGGCCTCCGACGGCACCAAGGTCCGCGACGACGCCCGCCACCAGGGCTTCCAGCTGGAGCAGCGAACCTTCGACGGCGCCGAGGAGATCAGCGGCACGGTCAGCACGCCCTGGAAGTCGGCCCCGACGGCGACGGAGGGCGCGGACGAGGCGACGTACGCGGCGGTCAAGTCGACGAAGACCCGCACCGCCCTGGACGACGGCAAGGTCCGCCGGGCCGCGATCGAGCACTTCTACGACGCGCACGGCATGCTGGAGCGCTCCTCCGACTCCGGCGACCTGGCCGACCCCGACGACGACACCTGCACGACGAACACGTACAACCGCAACACCGGCGCCAACCTGCTGACGCTGCTGAAGCGGGTGACGGTGGTGCCGGTCGGGTGCGACGACGGCCCGCCGTCCTACCAGGGCGAGGCGATCAGCGACGTCCGCACCTGGTACGACGACCCCGACACCTACGGCACCACACCCACCAAGGGCGACGTGGTCCGCAGCGAGAAGGTCAAGGGCTACGCGGCCGACGGCACCCCGCAGTACGTCACCACCTCGACCGCCAAGTACGACACGCACGGCCGCGTCGTGGAGTCCGCCGACCAGCAGGGCAACGCGACGAAGACGACGTACACCCCGACCACCGGCGGCCCGGTGACGGGCATGAAGGTCACCGACCCCATGGGGAACTCGACGACCTCCACGGTGGACCCCCGCTGGGGCCTGGTCACCGCCACGGTCGACGCCAACAAGCAGCGCACCGACCTGGCGTACGACGCCCTCGGCCGCCTGCTGAAGGTCTGGCTCCCGGGCCGCGCCAAGTCCACGGACACGCCGAGCCTGGAGTACGCCTACCTGGTCCGCAACAACGGCCCGGTCGTCACCACGACCAAGTCCCTGCTGCCGAACGGCTCGGTGGCCACCAGCCATCAGCTCAGCGACGGCCTGCTGCGTCCTCGCCAGACGCAGACGCCGGCGGCGAACTCGGGTCGGGTGGTGACCACGACCGAGTACGACTCACGCGGGTTGGCGATCAAGGAGATCGGCCCGTTCTACAACTCCGCCGCCGTCAGCACGACGTTCGTGGGAGTGGCGGACGCCTCCGAGGGAACGCCCCGGGAGACGGAGACCGTGTACGACGGGGCAGGCCGGCCGACGGACGAGATCTTCCGGGTGGCCGGCGCCGAGAAGTGGCGGACGAAGGCCTCGTACCACGGCGACCACGTCACCGTTGATCCGCCGGCCGGTGAGACGCCGACCGCGACCTACTCCAATGCCCAGGGACTGAAGACCAGACTGCTGCAGTTCAAGGGCTCCTCCCCCACCGGTGACGCCGAAACCACCACGTACGCCTACGACCGGGCGGACCGGCTGAAGAAGGTCGAGGACGAGGCGGGCAACGTCTGGTCGTACGAATACGACGTGCGGGGACGCCCGACGCTGGCCGAGGACCCGGACACCGGGACCACGCACATGACGTACAACGACCTCGACCAGGTCAGGACCACCACCGACGCCCGCGGCACCACCCTCACCTACAGCTACGACAAGCTCGGTCGTCAGCGCTCGCTGTACAACGGTGCCACGAAGCTGGCGAGCTGGGAGTACGACAGTGCGACCGTCCCCAACGGCAAGGGGCGCCTCGCCTCGGCCACCCGGTGGATCGGCACCGACGCCTACACCACGTCCGTAGATTCCTACGACGTGGCGGGACGGCCCACCAAGTCCTCGATCACCATTCCGAAGTCCGAGGGCAAGCTGGGCGGCACCTACACCGTCACCGCCTCGTACAAGCCGGACGGCTCGCCGAGCGAGGTCGGCCTGCCCGCCGCCGGTGACCTCCCGGCGGAGACCGTCACCACCGGCTACACGGCCACCGGCCTGCCGTCCTTCACCCTGGGCGACACGACCGACTACGCCCGCGAGACCCGCTACTCCAACTACGGCGAGATCCTCCAGCTCACCCTGGGCACCGCCAGCTCCGACAAGTACACGTGGCTCACCAACACCTACGAGGAGGGCACCCGCCGCCTGGAGCGCGCCCGCATCGACCGGGAGATCGTCAAGACCCCGGACTCGGACATCACCTACGGGTACGACGCGGCCGGCAACATCAAGAAGATCGCGGACACGCCGGAAGGGAAGCCGGCCGACGTCCAGTGCTTCACGTACGACTACCTGCGCCGGCTGACCGAGGCATGGACGCAGACGCCCGCCGACTGCGCCGCGTCCGCGGGCGAGGCGGCGATCGGCGGCCCGGCCCCGTACTGGCACTCGTACGCCTATGACGCCGCGGGCAACCGCACCGGTGAGACCCGCCACGCCACCGGCACCACGGGCACGGCCGCCATCACCCAGACGACGTCCTACAAGCCGGGCGGCACGGACACCGAGGGCGGCGTCCACGCCCATGCGACGCAGTCCGCCGAAGTGCGCACGGTGACGTCCGCCAAGGAGGTCACAGCCGCGCAGACCTTCGCCTACGACGAGGCGGGCAACACCGTCCGCCGGACCGAGGCGGCGACCGACCTCGCCCCGGCCCTGGACCAGAGACTGGACTGGGACGACGAGGGCCACCTGTCCGCCGTCACCCCGTACACCGCCGGCAACCCGGACGAGGCCCGGAAGACCGCTTTCGTCTACGACGCGGACGGCAACCGCCTGCTGCGCAAGGAGAAGGGCGCCGTCACGCTCTACCTCGGCGACCAGGAGATCCGCCTCGACACGGCCAAGGACACCCTCACCGGCACCCGTTACTACACGCACGGCGGCCGGCAGATCGCGGTGCGCACGGCGGCCGGGGTGACCTGGCTGACCGGCGGCCAGAACGGCACGGCCGAGATCGCGATCAAGGCGGCGGACTCGGCGATCGTCCAGCGCCGCACCCTGCCGTTCGGAGAGGTGCGCGGTGCGAGGCCCGCGACGGGGGCCTGGCCGGGTGACAAGGCGTTCGTGGGCGGAACCGCCGACGCGACCGGTCTGATCCACCTCGGTGCGCGCGAGTACGACCCGGCCGCCGGCCGCTTCGTCTCGGCCGACCCGGTGCTGGACTTCGACGATCCGCAGCACCTCAACGCCTACGCGTACGGCCGCAACAACCCGCTGTTCTTCCCGGACCCGACCGGCCTGTACTGGGGCGAGTCCTGGATCAGCCCCATCGGCCACGGCGTCCTCGACGTCGCCGGCCTGGTCCCCGGCTTCGGGGAGCCCGCCGACCTGCTCAACGGTCTGTGGTACACGGCCGAGGGCAACTACATCGACGCGGGCCTGTCCTATGCCTCGGCCATTCCGATCGCCGGCTACGGGGCGTCCGCTGCCAAGGGCGCCCGGTACGTCAACAAGGCCGTGGACGCGGTCGACACCGCGACCGACGCGGCCAAGGCGGCCGACAAGGTCAAGGACGCCAAGAAGGTCGCCGACGACGTCACTCCGCCGAGCACTCCGAAGCCCAAGCCGAAGCCCGAACCGGCCCCGCCGGCCAAGGCCAAGGACGCGCCCGAGGTCAAGAAGGGCGATTCCGGCGGCAAGAAGGGAGACGGCGCGGGCGAGAAGGGCAACACCGGAGGCAAGGACGCCGAGCCCGACGCCCCGGAGGGTTCCTCCTGCCAGGTGGGCAACAGCTTCGCCCCCGGCACGACCGTTGTCATGGCGGACGGCACCGAGAAGCCGATCGAGGACATCGAGCCCGGCGACGAGGTGCGCGCGACGGACCCCGAGTCCGGTGCCACCGAGGCCAAGCCCGTCACTGCCGCCATCACCGGTCACGGCGTCAAGAACCTGGTGGAGGTCACCGTCGACACCGACGGCGACCACGGCGACGCCACCGCCACGGTGACCGCGACGGACGGACACCCGTTCTGGGTGCCGGACCTGCACCGGTGGGTGGACGCCAAGGACCTGAGGCCCGGCCAGTCGCTCACCAACGACAAGGGTGTACGGCTCGAGGTCGTCGCGGTCAGGAAGACGGTCCGCACCGCGACGGTGCACAACCTGACGGTCGCCGACATCCACACCTACCTCGTCGAGGCGGGCAGGGTCCCCGTCCTGGTGCACAACTGCGGGAACCTGGACAGGGACCACGGGGTCCAGGGCGCGCATCCGAAGAACCATGTCGGGCAGTCCGATCAGGCGATCCGAGACCGCGCGGCGAACGACCCCGCCGCCCGCGGCACCGCCTCGACCCTGAACGCCGGCACGGCCCAGGCCAACATCGACACGGCGGTGCAGGCCAACTTGAGCAAGATCAACGAATGGATCCGCAAGCAGTCCACCCCCGTGAGCGCGCGGAGGGAGTTCACCCACGACTTCGGCGGAACCGCGATCGGCAGGGTGGCGGACTCCGCCGGCGTCCGTGACGCGACCAGGCTCACCCTGGTGGTCATGAAGATCAACAAGGGGACGGGTGGACACAAGGGGGCGTGGGTGTTGTTCACTCTCAAGGCGTCGTGACCCTCGCGCCTTCCCGTTCTGACCCCTGTCACCGTTGGAGAGTGTCGTAGTGACGTCTGCAGAGCAGCAGTTCGCCGGACTCCTGTTGTCGTTGGACCGGTTCCAGAAGAGGCTCGCCGAGTTCATGCTCGGCCGCTACCTGGAACACGACTTCGGCAGCAACTCCGGCGGTGAGGACGAGACGTCGCTCGTTCCGCAGGTGCTGCTCGACGTCGTGGACGGCACGCCGCGGATCACGCTCCACCACGCCATCACCTGGATGGACCTGGCCCGGGACCAGGAGCCGAACGAGTACCGGCTCGCCGTGGTCCTCGCCTTCGCCGAGGCGGGGATCACGGTGGAGGCGTACGTCCGGCTCGACCTGGAGCGGGACATGGGCGAGTGGCCGGCCGGGGTCCACCTCCCGTACCGGCGGCACGCCGAAGGCCTCGGCCTCGACGACGCGCTCACCTTCGTCGAGGCCCGGGTCGAGGAGATGTGCCGACGCTACGACGATGCGGACCGGTTGGGGCTGGTGAGGGGAGACTGACCGAAGGGGGCGGAGGGATGATCGTGGGCTCGTACAACCTGGCCGTCGTGCCGCGGCTGCACCTGTGTCCGCGGTGCGGCGACGAGGAGCCCATGACGCTTCAGTTCCACTTCGGAAACGCCGAACTGGACACCTACCGCATCGGCGAGCGCATGAGGTGGGGAGGCAATGACAAGGAAAACTCCGGCCAGGAGCAGGTGGAGGGCCTCGGCTACCAGGAGCCGTGCGAGAGGTGCGGGCTGGACGAGGACCGGGAGTACGTCCTGGTCTTCGAGCACGACGTGCTGACCGGCGGCCACCGCTACGCGCTGCCCGGGGACATCGTGTGTCTCGAGTAGGACCGACGAGGAGCGAGGCCCTTCCCGCAGCCGGGGGAAGGGCCTGGGGCCACGGCACGGTCGAGGACCGGCGTCGAGTACGGAGCAGCAGGTCGTCGAGGGGAGTGACGCGATGACGCAGGACAACGCCGACTGCGACCCGCTGCTCGTGATCCTTTCGGACATCCCGCCGGAGCGGAATCTCGGCGTGGTGGTCGAGGCCGCTTTCGGTCTCGACCGGCATGTGGCGCGCACCCGGATGGCAGCGGCCCTCTCCGTCCGCAAACCGCCCGCTCAACAGATCGAGCGGCTGAGGCAGCGCATGTCCGCTTCGGACCCGCCGACGGGCCGGATACGAGCCCAGGTGCCGGCAGGGACGGTTCACCGCCCGGGTGAGGGCCGTCGGCGCGGTGGCGGCTCGGGTTGCTCCGGCGACCGTTCTCGGTCGTTCTTCGCAGGGTGCCGGGGGCGCTCACGGCCCCGGCACCCTGGGCGGCCGGCCGTCTACCAGATCGCGTCCACCCACTCCGGGTGGTCGATGAACGGGTTGCGGTTGTGCTGGTAGGTGTCGTAGATGACCTGGTTGCGGCGCTCCTCGAAGGCGTCCGGCGGGTCCTCGTCGTTCCAGGTCTTCAGCACCGAGAGCTTGCCGATGTACGGGGTTGAGCCGTTGCCGACCTTGTCGTCGGGCTCCAGGTCGGCGAAGCCGTCGTCGCCCTCGTAGCGGACGGCCATGTACAGGATCATGCGGGCCACGTCGCCCTTGACGGCGTCACGCGGCTCGAAGGAGTCCGAGTCGGCCTTGCTGCCGCCGGAGTTGGTGAAGGTGCTGCCGCCCTCGTCGAAGTCCAGGTTGCCGCGCTTGGAGTTGACGGCCACGTCCTCGGGGCGGATGTGGTGCAGGTCGGTGCCCGGACCGGTGGAGGTGGTCAGGTTGCCGTGCGAGATCGCCCACACGTGCTCGCGGTTCCAGTCGCCGGTGTTCCCGCCGTTGAGGGACTTGCTGCGGGAGATGCCCGAGTACAGCAGGATCACGTTGCTGCTGTTGTTCGGGTCCTGGTCGGTGTTCTTCAGGGCTTCCCAGAGCGCCGAGTACGACAGCTTGGTCTGGCTGCTGATGATGGTGTGCAGCGAGGACTTCAGGCTGGTGCCCGTCTTGCCGACCGCGTTCTTGTAGTACGTCGAGTCGTACGCGGTGGTCGTGGCGGCGGCCGGGGTGGCCGTCAGGGCCGGGGCGCTGAGGCCCACCAGGACGGTGGCGGTGGCCAGCGCCACCGACTTCCAGCGGCGTATGCGTGTCGCCGGCATGTGTGGGGTCCCATCTACGCGGGTTGAATGAAGGCGGCAGAGGGAGCGTGACATGGACACGCGAGCCTGTAAATGAATCAGACATGTCAATCACATGACCGGAACCGGCAATCCACCCCGACCCACGCGAGTCGGCCCAGCGAAACGGCCCAGGCGAACTGCTCGGCCACGCGGCCGACATGCCGGCGGGCGACCGAGTGACATCCGTTCAACTCCGGTATCTGTCGGCCGAGACGCGCGCCGCGCTGACCGACGTACTGCGGATCGCCGGAAGCCGGGGCGCACGTCTCCGCGACAGCGGCGGCCCCGATCCTGCCCTCGATCCCGCCCCCGACCCCGAATGCTGATCGGGGTCCGCGCACAACCATCGGCGCGGCCTCGTGAGTCAACTGGGCATGACTCACCTCAACTCCAGACGAGCCGGCGTGCTCACCGCCGCGCTCGGCGCCGCGGTGCTCATACCGGCGACCGTCGCGGCGACCCCCGCCGCCGCTGCCACCACACCCACCGTCAGCTGTACGTCCGCCAAAGCCGGACTCGCCACGAAGCTGCAGAAGGACATCACCGCCGCCCTCGCCAACCGCAAGGGCACCATCGCCGTCGGCCTCTACGACCGTTCCACCGGCACGACCTGCACCCTGCGCTCCAGCTACGCCTACGACTCCGCCAGCGTCGTCAAGGTGACCATTCTGGCCACGCTGCTGTGGGACGCGAAGAAGCACAACCGCTACCTGACCGACCGCGAGGCGTCCCTCGCCAAGGCCATGATCACCAAGTCGGACAACACCGCGGCCACCACGCTGTGGAAGCAGCTCGGCCTGACGAAGATCAAGGGCTTCCTCGCCGCGGCCGGCATGACCCAGACCAAGCCGGACCCGAACGGCCACTGGGGCCTGACCCAGATCACCGTGACCGACGAGCAGAAGCTGCTGAAGCTCCTCACCGCGAAGAACACGGTCCTCAGCGACAACTCCCGGGCCTACATCCTGAAGCTGATGGGCCAGGTCATCTCCTCCCAGCGCTGGGGCACCCCGTACGGCGCGCCGTCCACCGTGTCCGTGCACGTCAAGAACGGCTGGCTGCAGCGCTCCACGCACGGCTGGCGGGTGCACAGCGTAGGCACCTTCAACGGCGGCGGCCACGACTACATGATCACGGTGCTCACGCACGGCAACAGCACCATGAGCTACGGCGTCACCACCATCCAGGGCGTCGCCAAGGTCATCCACAAGGATCTCGCCGCCAGTTGACGCCTTTCGGCCCCCCGCCCGTCACCGGCCCGCCCTACGGTGATGTGCATGCGCCTGAGAACCGTACTCGCGACCCTCACCGCGGCCCTGGCGGCGGCCGGCTGCCTGACCGCCGCCGGACCCGCCGCCTCAGGACCCGCAGTCCACGGGGACTCCTGCTCGCCCTCCGTCTCCCTCGACCGCTTCTCCGACGCGCTCGACAAGACGACCTACCAGGGCACCTTCGTCGGCAACTTCTCCGCGCTCGCCGTGGACAAGGACGGCTCCCTCGCCGCCCTGAACGACCGTTCCTCGCTCTTCGACCTCGACGCGCGGACCCTCCAGCCGAAGGCCGTCGTCCCGCTCGCCGACGAGAACGGTGACGCGCTCGACAGCGAGGGCCTGGTCGTCGACCGGGACGGCACCCGGCTGATCACCTCGGAGACCGAGCCGTCCGTCCGCCGCTACTCCCGCGACGGTGAGATCCTCGACCGCCTGCCCGTGCCGGACGCCCTCCGCGTCGCCCCGGCCGGCCGTGCCGTCCGCAACGGCACGTTCGAGGGGCTGACCCTGCTGCCCGGCGGCCGCACGCTGCTGGCGTCCATGGAGTACGCGCTGAGCGGCGACAGCTCCGGACTCGTCCGCTTCCAGACCTGGCGGCGGACCGGGGACGGGCACTTCGTGCTCGGTGCCCAGTACGCCTACCCCGTCGACGCCGGGCTCGGCGTGCCCGAGGTGCAGGCCGTCCCCGACGGCCGCCTGCTGGTCCTGGAACGCGGCTTCACCTCTGGCGTCGGCAACACCGTCCGCCTCTACCTGGCCGACCCTCGCCGCGCCACGGACACCAGCGGTGTCGAGCACCTGACCGGCCAGGGCGGCGACGGCGTGCGCCCGGTCGGCAAGACCCTCCTCGCCGACCTCGCGGACTGTCCGTCCCTGGGCGCCACCGCCAAGCAGCCCCAGCCGAACCCGCTGCTGGACAACATCGAGGGCATGACGGTCACCGGTCGCGCGAAGGGACGCCTCAAGGTGCTCCTGGTCAGCGACGACAACCAGAACGCGGTCCAGACCACCAGGTTCTACTTCCTGCGCGTCCGGATCTGACCCCGGCCCGCGAGCCCGATTGTTGCGGAGGGATGAAATCCGCTTCCTCTGGCGTTGGTGCCTTCCGGCAGACCAGGTCGAACGGAGGGCACCCGCGTGAGTGAGCAACGGGGATGGGCACGGCGACTGGCCGGGTACGCGTGGCGGTATCCGAAGGACGTCGTCCTGGCCCTCGGCTCCTCGCTCGCCGGCATGGCGGTGATGGCGACGGTGCCGCTGATCACCAAGGTGATCATCGACGACGTGATCGGCGGCCACAGCCGGCGGATGGCCCCCTGGGCGGGCGCCCTGATCGGCGCGGCCCTGCTCGTGTACGCCGCGACCTACGTCCGCCGCTACTACGGCGGCCGTCTCGCCCTCGACGTCCAGCACGACCTGCGGACGGCGATGTTCGACACGATCACCCGGCTCGACGGCCGCCGCCAGGACGAGCTGTCGACCGGGCAGGTCGTCGGCCGCGCCACCAGCGACCTGCAGCTGATCCAGGGCCTGCTGTTCATGCTGCCGATGACCATCGGGAACGTCCTGCTGTTCCTGATCTCCCTGGTGATCATGGCGTGGCTGTCGCCGCCGCTGACGCTGATCGCGCTCGCCGTGGCGCCCGCGCTCTGGTGGATCGCCCGGCGCAGCCGCTCCCGGCTGCACCCGGCCACCTGGTACGCGCAGGCCCAGGCCGCCGCCGTGGCGGGCGTCGTGGACGGCGCCGTCAGCGGCGTACGCGTGGTGAAGGGGTTCGGGCAGGAGGAGCAGGAGACCGGCAAGCTGCGGGAGGTCGGGCGGCGGCTGTTCGCCGGGCGGCTGCGCACCATCCGGCTGAACGCCACCTACACCCCCGCCCTGCAGGCGGTGCCCGCCCTCGGCCAGGTCGCCATGCTGGCGCTCGGCGGCTGGCTGGCCGTGCGCGGGCACATCACGCTCGGCACCTTCGTCGCCTTCTCCACCTACCTCGCCCAGCTGGTCGGCCCGGTCCGCATGCTCGCCATGGTCCTCACCGTCGGGCAGCAGGCCCGCGCGGGCACCGAGCGCGTCCTGGAGCTGATCGACACCGAGCCGTCGCTCACCGACGGCACCAGGGAGCTGCCCGCCGACGCGCCGGCGACCGTCGAGTTCGACGACGTGTCCTTCGGCTACGACCGGCAGCGCCCCGTCCTCGATGGGCTCAGCTTCGAGATCCGCGCCGGGGAGACCCTCGCCGTGGTCGGCTCCTCCGGCTCCGGCAAGTCGACCGTCTCCCTGCTGCTGCCGCGCTTCTACGATGTCACCCACGGCGCCGTCCTGGTCGGCGGCCACGACGTCCGCGAACTCACCCTCGACTCGCTGCGGGCCGCGATCGGCCTGGTGCCCGAGGACTCCTTCCTGTTCTCCGAGACCGTGCGCGACAACATCGCCTACGGCCGCCCGGACGCCACCGACGAGCAGATCGAGGCCGCCGCCCGCGCCGCCCAGGCCGACCGCTTCATCCGCGAGCTGCCCGACGGCTACGCCACCAAGGTCGGCGAGCACGGCCTGACCCTCTCCGGCGGCCAGCGCCAGCGCGTCGCCCTGGCCCGCGCGATCCTCACCGACCCGCGCCTGCTCGTCCTGGACGACGCCACCTCCGCCGTGGACGCCCGCGTCGAGCACGAGATCCACGAGGCGCTCCGGCACGTCATGGAGGGCCGTACGACCCTGCTGATCGCCCACCGCCGCTCCACCCTGAACCTCGCCGACCGCATCGCCGTCCTCGACGGCGGCCGGCTCGCCGACATCGGCACCCACGAGGAGCTCCAGGAGCGTTCGGCGCTCTACCGCCGCCTGCTCACCGACCCCGACGAGCTGGGCGGCGTCTCGCCCGGCCACGCCCAGGCCGCCGCGCCCGCGGAGGACACCTCGGTCAGGGACGAGCTGGACGCCGAGTTCGACGCCGAACGCGGGGTGACGCCGCGGCTGTGGACCGGCGACCGGGAGCCCAAGGACGCGGCGCTGGCCGGGACGCCGGCCACGCCCGAACTGCTCGCGCAGGTCGAGGCGCTGCCCCCGGCGACCGACACCCCCGACGTCGACGAGGCGCGGGCGGTGCTGCCGGAGGAGTCTTACGGGCTGCGCAGGCTGCTGCGCGGCTTCGGGCTGCCGCTGCTGGTCAGCCTGGGCCTGGTCGCCGTCGACGCCGGCGCGGGGCTGCTGCTGCCGGTGCTGATCCGGCACGGCATCGACCAGGGCGTCACGGCGATGGCCATCGGCGCGGTCTGGACGGCGGCCCTGCTCGGCCTGGGCACCGTCGTCGTGCAGTGGGCGGCGCAGGTCGGGGAGACCCGGATGACCGGACGCACCGGCGAGCGGGTCCTGTACTCGCTGCGGCTGAAGATCTTCGCGCAGCTCCAGCGGCTCGGGCTCGACTACTACGATCGGGAGCTGACCGGCCGCATCATGACCCGGATGACGACCGACGTCGACGCGCTGTCGACGTTCCTGCAGACGGGCCTGGTCACCGCGTTCGTCTCGGTCGTCACCTTCTTCGGCATCATGGCCGCCCTGCTGGTGCTCGACGTGCAGCTCGCGCTGGTCGTGTTCGCGACGCTGCCGCCGCTGTTCGTCGCCACGTTCTTCTTCCGCCGGGCGAGCGTGAAGGCGTACGAACTCGCCCGCGAGCGCGTGTCCGCGGTCAACGCCGACCTCCAGGAGTCGGTGTCCGGCCTCAGGATCGTGCAGGCGTTCCGGCGCGAGAAGGACGGCGGGCGGCGGTTCGCCGAGCGCAGCGACAGCTACCGCCGGGCCCGTATCCGCGGCCAGTGGCTGATCTCGGTGTACTTCCCCTTCGTGCAGTTCCTGTCGTCCGTCGCCGCGGCCGCCGTGCTGATCGCGGGCGCCGGCCGGGTCGACGACGCCACGCTCACCACCGGCGCGCTGGTCGCCTACCTGCTCTACATCGACCTGTTCTTCGCGCCGGTCCAGCAGCTCTCCCAGGTCTTCGACGGCTACCAGCAGGCCACCGTCTCGCTGGGCCGCATCCAGGAACTCCTCCAGGAGCCGACCTCCACCAAGACCGCCGACGCCCCCCGCGAAGTGCGCTCGCTGCGCGGCGAGATCGCCTTCGAGGACGTCCACTTCGCCTACGGCACCGACGAGGAGGCGCTCAGCGGCGTCGACCTGCGCATCCCCGCCGGGCAGACCGTCGCGTTCGTCGGCGAGACCGGCGCCGGCAAGTCCACCCTGGTGAAGCTGGTCGCCCGGTTCTACGACCCGACGGCCGGCCGGGTCACCGTCGACGGCACGGACCTGCGGTCGCTGGACCTGACGTCGTACCGGCACCGGCTGGGCGTCGTCCCGCAGGAGGCGTACCTCTTCCCGGGCACCGTCCGCGACGCCATCGCCTACGGCCGTCCCGGCGCCACCGACGCCGAGGTCGAGGCGGCGGCCCGCGCGGTCGGCGCGCACGAGATGATCGCCACGCTGGACGGCGGCTACCTGCACGAGGTAGCCGAGCGCGGCCGCAACCTGTCCGCCGGCCAGCGCCAGCTGATCGCGCTCGCCCGCGCCGAACTCGTCGACCCCGACGTCCTCCTCCTCGACGAGGCGACGGCCGCCCTCGACCTGGCCACCGAGGCACAGGTCAACCAGGCGACCGACCGTCTCGCCGGCCGCCGCACCACCCTCGTGGTCGCCCACCGGCTGACCACGGCGGCCCGCGCGGACCGGGTCGTGGTCATGGACCGCGGCCGGGTCGCCGAAGACGGCACCCACGACGAACTGCTCGCCCGGGGCGGGCGGTACGCCGAGCTGTGGCGGACGTTCACCGGGGAGCCGGACACCGAGGAGACCGTCGGCGCGGCCCGCTGACGGCCGGGCTCCGGGGGCGCCGGGCGGCTGTCCGGCGGGCGCAACCATCCGCCGTACACCGCGCGTCCGTACACCCGTACGCTCATTGACGGCTGCACGGCCCATCGACGGCTGCACGGGGGAGGGCGAAGGTGGACAGTGGTGCGATACGCAGGCGGCTCGCGCTCGGCGCGGTCCTGCTGACCGCGTCCGGGCTGCTCGCCGTCGCCGCGCCCGGCGAGGCGCAGGCCGCCGACTACTGCGCGGGCCGCAAGGTCAGGGAACTGCCGTTCTCCACCGGCGTGGTGCGCGTCTACAAGCGCGACGGCTACGTCTGCGCCGTCACCTTCCCCGAACACCCCGGCACCTCCAAGCGGTCCATGTCGGTCAGCGTGCAGGCGCGCGGCAACCGTCCCGTCGTCGACAAGGGCCAGTACTCCCACCACGCCGGCCCGGTGACGGTGCACGCCGGGCACCGGTGCGTGCGCATCAAGGGCTCGGTGGGCGGCGGTTCGGTGAGTTCCGGCTGGATTCTTTGCTGAACCATAGGTTTATTACAAGGAGTTCCTGAACTCCCCTGGTGCGTGCGCCGGTTGCGTTGCTAGCTTCCGGCGACATCTGTAATCACAGGGGAGGGTGCATGCGCAAGGCGCTCAGATGGCTGCTGGCGTTCACCGTGTTCATCGGAACGCTCAGCACGGCCACGGCGGCCACCGCCGCCGAGCCGGACGCCACCGGCACCACGGACATCAAGGAACAGCTGCTCTCCATACCGGGGATGAGCCTGATCCAGGAGAAGCCCTACACCGGCTACCGCTTCTTCGTCCTGAACTACACCCAGCCGGTGGACCACCGCCACCCGTCCAAGGGCACGTTCCAGCAGCGGATCACCGTGCTGCACAAGGACGTCAGCCGGCCGACGGTCTTCTACACCGGCGGCTACAACGTCTCCACCAACCCCGGTCGCCGCGAACCCACCCAGATCGTGGACGGCAACCAGGTCTCCATGGAGTACCGCTTCTTCACCCCGTCCCGGCCCGACCCGGCCGACTGGAGCGACCTGGACATCTGGCAGGCCGCCAGCGACCAGCACCGCATCTTCAAGGCGCTGAAGAAGATCTACACCCACAACTGGATCTCCACCGGCGGCTCCAAGGGCGGCATGACCGCCACCTACTACGAGCGCTTCTACCCCAGGGACATGGACGGCGTCGTCGCGTACGTCGCCCCCAACGACGTCGTCAACGACGAGGACTCCGCCTACGACCGCTTCTTCGCCACCGTCGGCACCAAGGAGTGCCGGGACCGGCTGAACGCCGTGCAGCGCGAGGCGCTGGTGCGCCGGGAGCCGCTGGAGCAGAAGTACGCGGCCTACGCCGCCGACAACGGCTACACCTTCGACGTCATCGGCAGCCTGGACCGGGCCTACGAGGCGGTCGTCCTGGACTACGTGTGGGGCTTCTGGCAGTACAGCCTGCTGTCGGACTGCGACACCATCCCGGCGGACGCCAAGTCGGCGACCGACGACGCGATCTGGGACTCCGTCGACACGATCTCCGGGTTCTCCGCCTACACCGACCAGGGCCTGACGCCGTACACGCCGTACTACTACCAGGCCGGCACCCAGCTCGGCGCGCCGACGATCCACTTCCCGCACATCGAGAAGCAGTACATCCGCTACGGCTACCAGCCGCCGCGGAACTTCGTGCCGCGGGACATCCCGATGAAGTTCCAGCCGTGGGCGATGCGGGATGTGGACACCTGGGTGCGCCACAACGCCGACCACATGCTCTTCGTCTACGGGCAGAACGACCCGTGGGGCGCCGAGCGGTTCCGGCTGGGCAAGGGCGCGCACGACTCCTACGTCTTCACCGCGCCCGGCCTGAACCACGGCGCGAACGTCGCGGGCCTGGTCCCCGACCAGAAGACGCTCGCCACGGCCCGGATCCTGGAGTGGGCCGGCCTGTCCGACGCCACGGTGGCCCGCGCGAAGCCGCTGGCGGCGTACGACCGGAAGCTGGACGTCCGTGACGTGGAGCGCGAGCCCGCGCTGCGCCCGTGACGCGCCGGCCGTGTCCGTGACGCGTCCGCGTCCGTGACCCGTGGGCTGGGGGGGGGGGGGGGGGGGGGGGGGGGGAGGGGGGGGGGGGGGGGGAAGAAAGGAGGGGGACCGCCGGAGGCGAACGAAAGGAGAGGGGGGTGGCGGGGGGTGCCGTTCTGTGT
>NZ_JBVIIE010000010.1:0-154293 GCF_055569945.1 Streptomyces sp. NPDC031340 | reverse complement strand
CTCTGTCTTTCTTTTTACCTTTCCTCTCCCCCCCCCTCCTCCCCTCCCCCCCCCCCCCCCCCCCCCCCCCCACCCCCCCCCCCCCCACCCCACCGACGGTTCGCCCCCTCAGCCGCCCGTACAGCGCCGTCGGCGCCGCCGGTTGCACCTGTTCGTAGCCCGAGGACATCGGAAAGGGAAAATCCTTCATGCTCTGGCCCGCCCTCCGGGTGCTCTCCCAGGGAGAGCTCTCCCCCGACCGGCTACGGCGGCTGATCGGCACGCTCCGGCTCGACGAGACCCCCCGCGCAGAAGGGCCCGGGGCCGCGAAGAGCCTCGCGCACCGCTCCTTCACCGACGACACGGGCACTCGCCTCGTCCTGGACCTCGCCCGAACCGGTGAGTCCGGCTGGGTGCTCGCCCTGTTCTTCGACGGGGAACCGCCCTCCGCCGGAACCGTCGAAGGTCACCGGGTGCTGCTCCGCGACGCCGTCGAACGGCTGGGCCTCTCGCTCGTCGAGATCACTCCCGCCGCCACCGCCGACGAGGTCCACCTCGCGCCCCCACCGCCCGGCTCCGCCGCACCAGGGATCGGAGTTTCCTGGGACCTTCCCCACGACGACCTGGATCAGCTGTGGCCGCACCTCGGCCTGCGCAAGGACGCCCCCCGAGAGGTGAAGGCGGTCAAACTGCGCGAGATGATGCGCACCCCGGTCTGGTCCGCCGCCCCTGAGCCCTTCCGCCGCCGGGCCGAGGCCTTCCTCAGGGACATCTGACCCGGCCCTCCGCCACTCACCCACGAACGTCTGGTCCAGCAACTCCTCGTCCGCCGAGTGACCGAGGAAGCCCAGCGACGCGCCGGACTCACCCCGGAGCAGCGGCAGGCGGAAGAGGCCGTACGCCGACGGGAGGCCGTACGCCGACGGGAGGCCGTCGCTGTAGGCACGGCCCCCCGATGGTGTGAAACGGGTGGCTAGTACGACAGGCCGTAGCCGATCGGGTACAGCACGCGCGCCGGGTCGTCCGCCCGTTGCACCGGCACCGGCAGCCGTCCGCGCGGGTCGGTCTTTCCGGCGATCACCCTTGCCGCCGCACGCAGTTCGACGTCGGTCCAGGAGTACGCCGCCAGGAAGCCCGGCACGGACGGCAGTTGGGCCACGTCGTACGGGTTGCGGATGGCGACCGCGACCACCGGCCGTCCGGTCGCCAGCAGTTGCTCGACCAGCGTCTTCTGCGGGCTCGTCGCCGTGACGTTGTACGTGCCGACGATCACCGCGTCCGCGTCCTGGGCTGCGGCGACCGCCTTGGCGACGGTCGCGGCGGACGGTGCGGTGCCGGTGGACAGGGCGGTGGTGGTGAAGCCCAGTTGGGTGAGGGCGGCGGCGAGCACGCCGGTCGGCGGTCCGGTCGTGCCGGACGGGGAGGCCGGGTCGGCGCCCACGACGAGGAGCTTCCGGTGCGTGGTGCGGGACAGCGGCAGCAGGCCGCCCTCGTTGACCAGGAGGGTGGTGGTCCGGTCGGCGATGCGGTCGGCCGCCGCCAGGTGGGCCGGGGTGCCGACGGCCCGGTCGACGCCGGCCTGGCCGACGTACGGCTCGTCGAACAGCCGCAGCTTCGCCTTCAGCCGCAGGATCCGCAGTACCGACTCGTCCAGCCGCGCCTCGGTGAGCTCGCCGGCCCGGACGGCGTCCAGCACGGCGTGCCAGGCGACGTCCAGGGAAGGCGGGTTGAGGAGCTGGTCGACGCCCGCCTTCAGAGCGAGGACGGGGACCCGGTCGTCGCCGTACTTGGTGCGCACGCCCTCCATGCCCAGCGAGTCGGTGACCACCACGCCGTCGTAGCCCAGTTCGCCGCGCAGGATGCCGGTGACGATCGGGTGGGAGAGGGTCGCCGGGTCGCCGGAGTCGTCGAGGGCGGGGAACTGGATGTGCGCGGTCATGATCGAGTCGATGCCCGCGCGGATCGCGGCCCGGAACGGCACCGCGTCCAGCCGCTCCCACACCTCGCGGCTGTGCGTGATCACGGGGAAGCCGTAGTGGCTGTCGACGGCCGTGTCGCCGTGCCCCGGGAAGTGCTTGGCGGTCGCCGCGACCGACGAACCCTGGTAGCCGCCGACCTCCGCGGCGACCAGGCCGGCCACCGCGTCCGGGTCGGCGCCGAAGGAGCGGACGCCGATGACCGGGTTGGCCGGGTTGACGTTCACGTCGGCCACGGGGGAGTAGTCCTGCCGGATGCCCATGGCGCGCAGCTCGGCGCCGGAGATCCGGCCGAGCGTGCGGGCGTCGCCGCGCGAGCCGCCCGCGCCCATCGCCATCGCGCCCGGGAAGAGGGTGGCGGGCTTGCCGACGCGGCAGACGATGCCGTGTTCCTGGTCGGTGCTGATCAGCACGGGCAGCCCGCGCGGCAGGCCGAGGGACGCCTGCTGGATGCCGTCGGAGAGGCCGGCGATCTGGTGCGGGTCGCGGGTGTTGTGCGCCCAGGTGAAGTAGATGATGCCGCCGACCCGATACTTCTCGATCAGCTCGGCGGCGGTGCGGACGCCGATCTCCTTGAGGTTGGCGTCGATGTCGGCCTGGTCGGGCGCGGTGGCGGAGTGGCCGTAGACCCGCATCACGAAGAGCTGGCCGACCTTCTCCTCGAGGGTCATGCGGGAGACGAGGGCACGGAGCCTGCTGTCGTCGGGCTTGCTGTCGTCGGCGTGCGCGGTGGAGCCGAGGGCGAGGGTGGCGGCGACGCCTGCCGTGGCGGCCAGGACGGTACGTCTGGAGGGCACGTGCGCTCCTTCCGGAGGTGATCCGCTGAAGGAAACTTCCGAAGAGCCAGCAATATCCGGGAAGTTTCTGCCAGTCAAGGGAATGTGCGCCGAACGGTTCCTGCTCGCCGGCCGATCTGCGGAAGCCGGTGGTGCCGGGACCGACGGGACGTCCGGGCCGTCCATTCGGGTCGCCGCTGCCGTCCATCCCGTGGACGTCCCGGCGTCGGAGGCGGCGGACGGCCGATCATGAGGCATGCCCGCAGTCGCCATCCCCGGTTCCAAGTCCATCACCGCCCGCGCCCTGTTCCTGGCCGCCGCGGCCGACGGCGTCACCACCCTCGTACGGCCCCTGCGCTCGGACGACACCGAGGGCTTCGCCGAGGGCCTGGTACGGCTCGGCTACCGCGTCGGCCGCACCCCCGACGCCTGGCAGGTGGACGGCCGCCCGCAGGGCCCGGCCGTCACCGAGGCGGACGTCTACTGCCGGGACGGCGCGACGACGGCCCGCTTCCTGCCCGCGCTCGTCGCCGCCGGCCACGGCACGTACCGCTTCGACGCCTCGCCCCAGATGCGCCGCCGCCCCCTGGGCCCGCTCACCCGCGCCCTGCGCGACCTCGGCGTGGACCTGCGGCACGAGGAGGCGGAGGGCCACCATCCTCTGACCGTACGGGCGGCCGGCGTCGAGGGCGGCGAGGTGACGCTGGACGCCGGGCAGTCCTCGCAGTACCTCACCGCCCTGCTGCTGCTCGGCCCGCTGACCCGGACCGGCCTGCGCATCACGGTCACGGACCTGGTCTCGGCGCCGTACGTGGAGATCACGCTGGCGATGATGCGGGCGTTCGGCGTGCAGGTGGCGCGGGAAGGGGACGTGTTCGTGGTCCCGCCGGGCGGCTACCGGGCCACGACGTACCCGATCGAGCCGGACGCGTCCACGGCGAGCTACTTCTTCGCGGCGGCGGCGCTGACGCCGGGCGCCGAGGTGACGGTCCCCGGCCTCGGCGCGGGCGCGCTCCAGGGCGACCTGGGCTTCGTGGACGTGCTGCGCCGCATGGGCGCGGACGTGAACGTCGCGGCCGAGGGCACGACGGTCAGGGGAACCGGCACCCTGCGCGGCCTGACGGTCGCCATGCGGGACATCTCCGACACCATGCCGACGCTCGCGGCGATCGCCCCCTTCGCCTCCGGCCCGGTGCGCATCGAGGACGTCGCGAACACGCGGGTGAAGGAGTGCGACCGGCTGGACGCCTGCGCGGAGAACCTGCGGCGGCTGGGCATCGGCGTGTCGACCGGCCCGGACTGGATCGAGATCCACCCCGGCACCCCCGCCGCCGCGCAGATCAAGACCTACGGCGACCACCGCGTCGTCATGTCCTTCGCGGTCACCGGCCTGCGGACGCCCGGTATTTCGTTCGACGACCCCGGATGCGTGCGCAAGACTTTCCCGGGCTTCCACGAGGCGTTCGCGGAACTGCGAAGGGACATCGGCTGTTGAGCTACAGGCTGCGGGGACCGCTGCTGGAGGGCGCGTTGGTGCGCCTGGAGCCGCTGGAGCACCGGCACGCCGCCGATCTGGCGGTGGCGGCGGAGGAGGAACGGGGGACCTACTCCTTCACCTGGGTGCCGCGGGCCGAGGAGGCCGGCGCGTACGTCGACGCGCAGCTGGAGCGCGCGTCGACGGGACGGCTGGCGCCGTACGCGCAGGTGTCGGTCGCGACGGGACGGGCGGTCGGCGCCACGTCGTACTGGGACCCGCGCTGCTGGCGGTCCGACGACCGGCTGGACGCCGTCGAGATCGGCTTCACCTGGCTCGCCCGCTCCGCCCAGGGCACCGGCATCAACGCCGAGGCCAAACTCCTGCTCTTCCGCCACGCCTTCGAGGAGTGGGGAGTGTCGCGGGTCGACCTGAAGACCGACGCCCGCAACAGCCGCTCCCGGGCGGCCATCGAGAGCGTCGGCGCCCGCTTCGAGGGCGTCCTGCGCAACTGGTCCCGCTCCTGGACCCCGGGCGAGGAGGACCGGCTGCGCGACACCGCGATCTTCTCGATCACGGCGGAGGAGTGGCCCGCCTGCCGGGAGCGGCTGGAGCAGCGGGTGACGGGGTTCGCGACACGGGCGCGCCGGCCCTGACCTACCGGGCGCGGGTGCCGGGGCCGGGTTCCGGGGGCAGGTGGGGGTGGGTTTCGGGGTCAGGCGGCCCGGGAAAGGGCCAGGGCTGCCAGGGCCTCGGGGGCGCCCGACTGGCCTCGGATGCCGGGGAAGGCGTTGATGTCCACGATCAGCGGGGCGCCGTCGCCGCGGTCGACGATGTCCACGCCGTAGACGTCGAGGGAGAACACCTCTCCGACGCGGTGCACCAGGGCCGGCCATCCGGGCGGCAGGTCGTCGAGGCGGAGCGCTCGTGTGGGGCCGCGTCCCTGGGGGGAGAGTTCGGAGCGGCGCAGGCCGGCGAAGAGCTGGTCGCCGATCGCCCAGAGCTTGTAGTCCCAGCCGTCGTTGGGGGCGAAGTCCTGCACCACGACCGGCTCGTCCGGGTGGGCTGCCGCCAAGTCCCTCAGCTGCGCGGGGGTGTCGACGCGGGCCACCACGTCGTGCCGTCGGCTGTGGCGGCTCTTGACCACCGCGGGTCCGGACAGCGTCGGCCCGGACGCCAGCCGGGCGAGGGTGGTGAAGGTGCGCGTGCCCGCGAAGGGGAGATCGGCACTCAGGGCCAGCGCGGCCATGGACGTACGGTCCTGGCACAGCGCGGTCGCCGCGGCCGAGTTGACCACGCGGGCGTGACGTTGTTCCAGATGCCGGGCGAGTGCGAGGGCGGGCGGCGTACGTGCCTTCAGCAGGTAGACGTCGGCGAGCGGTCCGGGGACGGGCAGCGGCGCGCGCGGATCCAGCACCTCCACCTGGTGGTCGGGCGCGAGCAGGGCCGTGGTGAGGTCCAGCAGCGGGTGGCCGGGATCAGACGTGATCAGGCCGATTCTCACGCCGTCTCGCCCGCCGTCATGGTGACCGGAACGACACCCAGCGGTGGCCGCGCGGCCGTGGTCACCCCGCCCGCGCCGGCCGCCAGGGCGAGGACGGCTCTCGCCAGGCGGGCCGGCGCGTCAGGGACCTGGCGGAAGCTGGGAAAGTCGTTCACGTCGACGACCATGGGGCCGTCCGGTCCCAGGACCACGTCCACACCGTACAGATCGAGGCCGTAGACCACGCCGACCTGAGCGGCGATCGCGGCGATCTCGGCCGACAGCGGCACCCGGCACTCCCGTACGGCATGGTCGGGGTGGAGCGGGGAACTGCGCTCGGTGGCGTACAACTCGTCGCCCACGCTGTACACCTTGATGTCGACGCCGGAGTTGGGCACGTACGGCTGGGCGACGAGCATGCCCTCTCCCGCCAGCTCGGGGAGCATCTCGGCGAGCCTGCGCGGGGAGGACACCAGGTGCACGGCCCGGCCCGCGCTGCCGTCGGCGGGCTTGACCACGATCGGATACTCCGAATCCGGTATCTCCAGCAGCAGTTCGGGGCGCGCGGCCGCGTAGGTCGCGGGCAGGGGCAGCCCGCAGTTGAGGCCGATGGCGGCGGCCAGCGCCTTGTCCCGCACGCCGCGTATCGCCCGGGCGTTGTTGATCGTCGTCAGACCGGCTGAGGCCGCCGCCTCGAGAAGGGTGAGGCCCGGACCGCCGGAGACCGTCTTGAGCACCCATGCGTCATGCGTGCTCGTCTGCACGGCCTCCGTCAGGCGCAGCAGGGAGCCGCCGGGGCGCAAAACGTCCACTTGGTGTCCCCAGGAGGTGAGTTGGTGGATCACCTCGTTGGGCATACCGTCCCGGCGATACTGCTCCTCCACCAGAAAGCAGAACTTCATCGTTCGTCCCCGTTACCGCCGGCGCGCCCGTCTTGTCGTCTGTCGTCCGGCATTCCGTAATGTCCTGTGGCGGTACAGGATGTCATGGCCGTGCGGCGGGAACAGGGGGCGGTCGGCGCCCTAACGCCCGCGAACGCCGCCGAGGAAGGCGGACCAGGTGTCGGGGGAGACGGTGAGGTGGGGGGTGCCGGGGGTCTTGGAGTCGCGGACGTGTATGAGGGTGCAGGCGGCGACCTCGACGCATTCGCCGCCGCCCGAGTCGCTGTAGCTGCTCTTGCGCCAAGAGAGAGCGACCTCTACGCAATCACCGCCTGAGCTGTCGCTGTAGCTGCTCTTGAACCACGTCAGTTCGGTCATAGCTCACCTGCCAACTGCCCGATCAGCGCTACGGATTCCTCCGGCCGGAGGGCCTGGCTTCTGATCATCCCATAGCGCCGGGCGAGGACACCCACCTCTTCCGGCCTGGATACGAGCAGGCTCTTGCCCAGGGCTTCTGTGTAGACCAGGGAGGTCTGTTCCGGAGTTTCGAGCACGGTCATCGGACCACGCAGCCCCGCGTGGACGCCGATCCGCGAAGGCATCACCTGGACGACCACGTTGGGACGCTCGGCGCATTCGAGCAGGTGCCTGTACTGAGCCCGCCTGATCTGCTCGTCACCGATCCGCCTCCGCAGCGCCTCCTCCTCAAGGATCACATTGATGACGCACACCGGCCTGCGATCGAGTAGGGCCTTTCGTTCCAGCCGGGCCAGTGTCAGCCGCTCGATTTCCTCCTCGTCCAATGGAGGGAAATCGCAGCGGAACAGGGCGCGTGCATACGCTTCGGTTTGAAGCAGGCCGTGGATCAACTGAGCGCTGTATGACGACACACTCAGCGCCTCCTGCTCCAGCTGCACGAATCCCTGGAAATACTCGGGATACCGCTCCAGCCGCAGGTACTTCGCTGCCGCCGCCAGGATCCCCCCGGCGTTCAGCGCCTTCTCCGCCGCCCCGATGAACTCGTCCGTCGCCGGTTTCGCGCAGGTCTCCACCGCGCTCACCGCCGCGCCGGAGTAGGCCATCAGGTCGCCGAGTTCGTTCTGCGAGAGTCCGGCCGCCGTGCGCAGCATGCGCAGCACCTCGGCGAAGTACTGCGCGGCAGGCGATGAGTTCTTCTTCGGTTGTCCCATGGCGGCGCCCCTCAACCCGGCTCAACGTCCGTCAACCCGCGCCCGGTTGCACTCACCGTGCTGGGTTGTCGACGCTCGGTCACTGTTGAAAGTAGTCGTTGCGACCGAAAGTCGTCATGTGAACACAGAAAGTCATCGCACCTGGCGCCGCCCCTTCCTGTCGGTCGTCGAGAACATTCCCGAGGTCCGGCACGGCGCCCGACTGGTGCTCGCCTCCTGGGCCGTTCCGTCCGACGCCGGCGACGTGGCCGTGCTGGTCCTGTCGGAGCTGGCGACGAACGCCGTCCGGCACGCCCGCGTCCCGGGCCGCACCTTCGACGTGGCGCTCGCCTACGACGGCGAGAAGACGGTCGAGGTCGAGGTCTTCGACGCCTCCCCGTGTCACCCGGTCGTCAGGTCCTTCGATCCGGACGCCACTTCGGGGCGGGGCCTGCTGCTTGTGGAGGCTCTCGCGGACGCCTGGGAGGTGCGGGACCGCGCGGGCGGCAAGTCCGTCTGGGCGCGTGTCATCGGCTGACGTTCGGCGCGGAAGATCGACTGGACCGGCACCCGGTGATCGGAAACGATCGCGACCATGACCGCGTACCTCATCCTGCACGGCTGGCAGAACCACCGCCCCGAGGGACACTGGCAGCACTGGCTCGCCGACCGGCTCACCGGACTCGGCCACCACGTCACCTACCCGCAGCTCCCCGACCCCGACGCCCCCGACCTGGAGGTCTGGCTCACCGAGCTGGCCCGGCACCTGGACGGTCTCGAAGGACCCGAGCGCGTGCTGCTCGCCCACAGCGCCTCCGCCGTGCTGTGGCTGCACGCGGCCTCCCGAGGGATCGTGCGGCCCGGCGCGGCCGACCGGGTCCTGCTGGTGGCCCCGCCGTCCGCCTCCGTGCTGGCGCGGCACCCGGAGATCTCCGGGTTCGCCCCGCCGTCGCCGGGCTTCGGCCTGCCCACGCCCACCCGCCTGGTCGCCGGCGACGACGACCCGTACTGCCCGGAGGGCGCGCGTGAGGTCTTCGGCGAGCCGTACGGCATCCCCACCGACATCCTGCCGGGCGTCGGCCATCTCGACATGGACGCCGGTTACGGCTCCTGGCCGTCCGTGCTGGGCTGGTGCCTGGACCCCACGGTGCCGCTCCTGGCGCGCCCGGCGGCGTCGTCGTAGCCGCACGGTCCCGTCATCGAATGACGCCGATCACGCCGACTCGTTGAGCAGGCGGGCCAGATGCTCCCGCCCCGCGTCCAGCAGCTCGGGCAGCGGCGCCGCCTCCTCGTACCACCGCTTCTCGTACTCCCAGCACAGCCAGCCGTCCCAGCCGTGCCGGGAGAGGACCTCCACGCACTCGGCGAGCGGGAGGACCCCGGCGCCCAGCGGCAGCGGGGTGGTGTCGTCGGCCGAGGCGATGTCCTTGACCTGCACGTATCCGAGGTACGGCGCGAGGGCGGCGTACGTGTCCGCCGGCTGCTCGCCGCCCAGCCAGGTGTGCATGACGTCCCACAGCGCGCCGGCGTTGCGGTGGCCGACCGGGCCGAGGACGCGGATGACGTCGGCGGCCGTGCGGTGCGAGTCGTGGGTCTCCAGCAGGATGCGCACACCGACGTCGGCGGCGTGCTCCGCGGCCAGGCCGAGGCGCCGGGCGGCCACGTGGTCGGCGCGCTCGGGGGTCTGCTCGGGGTCCGCGCCGGGGAAGACCCGGACGTACGGGGCGCCGAGGTCGCGGGCGAGGTCGCACAGGGCGCGGATCTCGTCGATCACCGGCCCGTCGTCGCCGGGCGCGGCGACCCGCGCGTACCCCGCCAGGCCCAGGATCTCGACGCCGCCCGCCTTGAACGCGGAGGCCACCGCCGTCCGTTCGGAGGAGCCGAGGCCGGGGTGCACCGGTTCCTCCGGGTGGGCGCGCAGTTCGACGCCGTGGAAACCGTGGGCGGTCGCGAGCCGGACCACGTCCGGGATCGGCAGGCCGGGGACACCGAGGGTGGAGAACGCCAGTCGCATGGTCACCACTCTCACCCGGGGGCGGTGTGCAGGTCCAGCCGCCAGTCCTGGCCGACCAGGTCTTTCCCGAAGGAGCGGTGCGGTCGTTCGGCCATGAGGACGAAGCCGTGGCGCCGGTAGAGGCGGCGGGCGGCGGTGAGGACGTCGTCGGTCCACAGGACGAGTTCGCGGCAGCCGACGCCGCGGGCGAAGTCGACGACGGCCCGCACCAGCCGGTCGCCGACGCCCAGCCCGCGCGCCTCCGGCTCGACGAGCAGCAGCCGCAGCCGTGCGGTGGCGGGCGCCTCGTCCCGTACGCACATCACGCAGCCGACCGGCCTGCCGTCGAACTCGGCGATCCACACCCGCTCCAGGTGCGGGTCTTGATGCCCGGGGCGCACGACGCGGGCGTGCTTCTCGTCCGCCCGGCCCGGCGTGTCCGGCCGACTGCTGGTGTACCGGCGATGTCGGCGCCGATGGTTGGCGAGAAATGGCCCATAGATAGACCGCGTGCATGACATCTCATATACGACCCGGCGGTCGGCGCTACCAGGAACAGGTGAGGGTTCGACGGCGTCGACGGGCGGAGGGCGAGTCGTGCGGATGCACGGGGCGTGCCTTCGGGGCCGCGATTCCCACAGGTAAGAGGGTCCTGGTAAAGAACGGGTAAGTGTGAGAAGGGATCTGTCCCGTCCCTTGACGGGTGCCGGCTTCCTCTCTAGCGTCTGCGACACGTCATATATGAGATCTGAGATCTTGATGCTCAGATACGACTGGAGGCCGAGAGAATGGCCGATACTGTTCTGTCTTCTGGCAGGTCACGAACCAAGTCCCCCCCGCCGTCCCGTACCGAGGCAGTGCTGGAATCCATCAAGCACGCCATCCTCACCGGCGAACTCCAGCCCGGTCGGTCCCTGGTGGAGGCCGAACTCGCCGAGCAGCTGGGCGTCTCCAAGACACCGGTCCGCGAGGCCCTCAAGACCCTGGCCGGCAGTGGCCTCGTGGTGATGCTCCCGTACAAGGGAACAACCGTCCGCGAGGTGGATCACGCGCTGGCCAGGGCCGTGTACGACATGCGGCTGCTGCTGGAGCCGGTGGCCGCCGGCCGCGCCACCCTCAACGGCCGTGCGCTGGAACAGGCCCGCATTGCCCTGGAGGCCTCCGACCGCGCCGAGGACGCCGCCGACCGCTCGCTGGCCAACCGGGCCTTCCACCGCGCCCTGTACGCCGACTGCGGCAACCCCCTGCTGGTCGAGACCCTGGACGAGCTGCGGGACAAGACCGCGCTGGTGACCAGTGCCGCCTGGGCCCGCCGGCCCTCCTGGGAGCAGGAGGCCCGCGAGCACCGGGAAATCCTGCACGCGGCCGAGGCCGGGGACTCCGAGCTGGTGCGAGCCCTGATGCGGGGGCACATCAGCGCCTTCCTGGCGCGCAACTTTCCTGAGTACGAAGCGGAGTAGGCCCCCTCATGACCGTGCAAACGCAAGACGAGCTCACCTTCCCGGACCGACTGCGCGCCAGGCTGGCGACGGTCGTCGCCATCCCGGTGACGCCGTTCCACGAGGACGGCCGTGTCGACTGGGACACCCACGCCGTACTGATCGGACGCCTGATCGAGCACGGCGTCGAGGTGGTCACCCCCAACGGCAACACCGGCGAGTTCTACACCCTCTCCGCAGCGGAGACCCGCCGCGCCGTGGAGTCGGCGGTGGCCGCGGTCGACGGACGTGCCGAGGTGATGGCCGGGGTCGGCCTCGACATCGACAGCGCCGTCGCCGCGGCCCGGCACGCCAGGCACGCCGGCGCAGGCTCGGTGATGGTGCACCAGCCCGTGCACCCCTACCGGTCCGCCGAGGGCTGGATCGACTACCACCGCGCCATCGCCGACTCGGTGCCCGAACTGGGCGTCGTCCTCTACGTCCGGGACCCGCGCATCACCGGCGAGCACATCGGCACGCTCGCGGACCACAGCCCGAACGTCGTCGCCGTGAAGTACGCCGTCCCGGACCCGGTGCACTTCGCCTCCGTCTCCCGGGACGCAGGCCGGGAGCGCTTCACCTGGATCGCGGGCCTGGCCGAGCTGTCCACGCCGGGCTACTGGGCGGTCGGCGCGACCGGCTTCACCTCCGGTCTGGTCAACGTCGTCCCGCAGCTGTCGGCCACGCTGCTTGAGTCGCTGCGCGGCGGTGACTTCGACAAGGCGATGACGGTGTGGGACGCGGCCCGGCTCTTCGAGGAACTGCGCGCCGCGGACTCCTCCGCGGACAACGTCAGCGTGGTCAAGGAGGCGCTCGCCCAACTGGGCCTGTGCGGGCGGACGGTACGCCCGCCGTCCCGGGTACTGCCCGAGCGGCTCCGCAGGCGGATCACCGGGCTGATAGCCGAATGGCGGGAGGGTGGTTGGCTGTGACCGGTACCACCAGCGGGCACGACGACGTACCGCTCCGCAGCACCGCGTGGTTCGGTGAGAGCGCCACCGGAGGCGGGCTGCGCGCCTTCAGCCACCGCTCGCGCATGCGCCAGCTCGGCTACCTCCCCGAGGAACACCTCGGCAAGCCCGTCATCGCGGTCCTCAACACCTGGTCCGACATCAACCCCTGCCACATGCACCTGCGGGAACGCGCCGAGCAGGTCAAGCGCGGGGTGTGGCAGGCGGGCGGATTCCCGCTGGAGTTCCCCGTCTCCACCCTGTCGGAGACCTTCCAGAAGCCCACCCCCATGCTCTACCGCAACCTGCTCGCCATGGAGACGGAGGAGCTGCTGCGCTCCTACCCGGTGGACGGCGCGGTGCTGATGGGCGGCTGCGACAAGTCCGTCCCCGCCCTGCTGATGGGCGCCGCGAGCGCGGGACTGCCGGCGATCGTCGTCCCGGCCGGCCCGATGCTGCGCGGCCACTACCGAGGGCGCACGCTCGGCAGCGGCACCGATCTGTGGGCGTACTGGGACGAGTACCGCGCCGGCCGGATCGGCGAGTGCGAGATGGCGCGGCTCGAGTGCGGCCTGGCCCGCTCGCCGGGCCACTGCATGACGATGGGCACCGCCTCCACCATGACCGCCGCCGCCGAGGCGCTCGGCATGGCGCTGCCCGGCTCCTCCTCCATCCCGGCCGTGGACAGCGGGCACCTGCGGATGGCCGCCGCGTCCGGTGCCCGGGCCGTGGCGCTTGTACGGGAACGGCTCACTCCGGCGAAGGTGATGACCCGCGAGGCGTTCGAGGACGCGGTTGCCACGGTGCTCGCGCTCGGCGGTTCGACCAACGCGCTGATCCACCTGATCGCGATGGCGGGCCGGGCCGGTGTCACCCTCACCCTGGAGGATTTCGACGCGATCGGCCGCCGGGTGCCGGTGCTCGCGGACGTACGGCCGGTCGGGTCCTTCCTGATGGAGGACTTCCACTACGCGGGCGGCCTTCCGGCACTGCTGGCCCAGTTGGCGCTGGTCCCCGGCGCGCTGCACCCCGAGCGGCCCACCGTCACCGGCGGGACGTTTGCCTCCTACTACGCGGACGCCGAGTCGTACGACCCCAAGGTGATCCGCACCCCCGACGACCCGGTGGCCCACGAGGCCGGCGTGACCGTGCTGCACGGCAACCTGGCGCCCGGTGGCGCGGTGATCAAGCACCTGGCCGCCGACCCGAAGCTGCTCACCCACACCGGTCCGGCCGTGGTCTTCGACTCCTACCAGGACCTGCAGAGCCGCATCGACGATCCCGGCCTCGGCATCACCGAGGACACCGTGCTCGTGCTGCGCGGTGCGGGCCCGCTCGGCGGACCCGGTATGCCGGAGTACGGCATGCTTCCGATCCCCGCGTACCTGCTGGAGCGGGGGGTCAAGGACATGGTCCGCATCTCCGACGCCCGGATGAGCGGCACCAGTTACGGCACCTGCGTCCTGCATGTCGCCCCCGAGTCGCACGCGGGCGGACCGCTCGCCCTGGTGCGCACCGGCGACCTGATCACCCTGGACGTACCGGGCCGACGGCTCACGCTCGAGGTCGACGACGCCGAGCTGGAATGCCGCCGCGCCGTCTGGCGGCCGCCCGCACTCCGCTACGAGCGCGGCTACGGCGCCCTGTACGCCGACCACGTCACGCAGGCCGACGCGGGCTGCGACTTCGACTTCCTGGCCAGGACGGGCCACAACCCCCTGCCCGACCCGCGCTGACCGGACGGCGGCCGACCGCCCCCGCCGGAGATCCGCGCCGCTCCACCCCGTGCCCCGTTCCCCGGTGCACCCCTCTCCACCCCTCTCCCCACCTCTCTTCCCCACCTCCGCCACTGACGAAGGGCCGCAACCGTCATGTCTGGAACCAACGGAAGCCACAGAAACCTGTCCCGCCGACGCCTCCTCGGCACGATCGCAGCCTCCGCGGCGGCCGGGCCCGTGCTGGCCGCCTGCGGCGCCCCCACCAGCTCCACCGACACCAAGGCCGCCGACCCCACCAGCCTGGCCACCAAGCCGTCCAAGCCCGTCACTCTGAACATCCTCGACGTCGCGGGCAACCTGGCCCTCACCCAGCCGATCATCGACGCCTTCAAGGCCAAGCACCCCGAAATCGTCGCCAAGGTCACCACGACCACCGGCACGGCCCCCGAACTCGCCCCCAAGGTCCAGGCGCAGCAGCAGGCCGGGAACGTGCAGATCCAGCTGGTGCTCACCGGCACCGACGGTCTCTCCGCGGGCATCCAGAAGGGCCTTTGGTACGACCTCAAGCCGTACTACGACGCCTTCTTCCCGGGCCTGATGGCCGACTACGGCAAGGCCGCCGCATCCATGGCCACCCTTGCCCAGGACCAGGGCATCGAGCTGGTCACCACCCCCGGCGGCCCGCTGCTGGAGTACGACCCCGCCAAGGTGAGCAAGGTCCCCGCCACCCCGGATGCCCTGCTCGACTGGGCCAAGGCCCACCCGCACAGGTTCCAGTACGCCCAGCCGCGCAACTCCGGACCGGGCCGCACTTTCCTGATGGGCCTGCCCTACCTGCTCGGCGACAAGGACCCGACGGATCCGGTGAACGGCTGGGCGAAGACCTGGGCCTACCTGACCGAGCTCAACAAGTACACCGCCGAGTACCCGGCCAAGACCTCGGCCACCCTGACGAACCTGGCCCAGGGCACCGTCCACATCATCGCCAGCACCATGGGCTGGTACATCAACCCGCGTGCCCTCGGCACCGTGCCGGCCGGCATGAAGGCCGCCAAGTTCGACCACCTGACCTGGGTCACCGACGCCCAGTACGGCGTGATCCCCCAAGGCGTCTCGAACGACGAGCTGATCGCCGCGATGAAGCTGCTGGCCTTCATGCTCACCCCGGAGCAGCAGGCCGTCACCTACGACAGCGGCTACTTCTACCCGGGCCCCGCGGTCAAGGGCGTCAAGCTCAGCCAGGCCCCGGCCGCCTCCCGCAAGACCCTGGCGCAGTACGGCGTCAGCGACTTCGACCAGTGGATCTCCGACAACCCGGCCGTGAACTCCCTGCCCGCCACCGCCCAGGTCACCGCCTTCGACCTGTGGGACAAGAAGATCGGTTCGACGAAGTGAGCACGGTGACCCAGATGACCGAGACCACCCGATCTCCCGTCGCGCGCAAGCGCCCCGACTCCCAGCTCGGCGAGCTCCACCTGAGCGGGGTCAGCCGCGCGTACGGCGCGCACACCGCGCTGCACCCGCTCGACCTGACCGTCAAGGGGGGCGAGTTCATCGCCCTGCTCGGACCGTCCGGCTGCGGCAAGACCACCGCTCTCAACTGCCTCGCCGGCCTGCTGCCGCTGACCGAGGGCGAGATCGTCCTGGACGGCCGGCGTGTGGACACCCTGCCCCCGGAGAAGCGCGGCTTCGGCATGGTGTTCCAGAACTACGCGCTCTTCCCGCACATGACCGTGCGCGCCAACGTCGCCTTCGGCCTGCGGATGCGGGGGGTCGGCAAGGCGGAGGCACGGCGCCGGGTGGACGAGGTGCTGCGCCTGGTCCGGCTCGACGAGCAGGCCCACAAGCACCCCGGGCAGCTCTCCGGGGGCCAGCAGCAGCGCGTCGCGATCGCCCGCGCGATCGTCATGGAGCCGCCGCTGGTGCTCATGGACGAGCCGCTGTCCAACCTGGACGCGGCCCTGCGTCTGCAGATGCGCAGCGAGATCCGGCGCATCCACCAGGAGTTCGGGCTCACCACCCTGTACGTGACGCACGACCAGGAGGAGGCGCTGTCGCTGGCCGACCGCCTCGTGGTGCTGCGCGCCGGCCGGGTCAGCCAGATCGGCACCCCCGCCGAGCTGTACGAACGCCCCGCCGACCCGCACGTCGCCGCGTTCATGGGCTACCGCAACCTGCTGCCGCTCGCGATCGTCTCCGCCGACACGGCGGGAGCCGTGGCCGAGGGCCGAGGCCTGCGGGTGCGCGGCACCCCGGCCGGCGCGCGGCCACTGCCTCCGGGTGCGGAGGTGGTGGTGGCGGTACGGCCCGAGGACCTGCGGCTCGCCGAGGCGGACGAGCAGGCGGTCACCGAGGCGGTCGCCGAGATCGTCGAGTACCACGGCCGGGTGCTGCACGTGGAGGCGGTCACCCGGGCGGGCGACCGGCTGTACCTGAAGACCGGCCGGCAGGTCCGGCCGGGCGACACGGTGACCGTCGCGGTCGACCCCGAACGGGCGCTGGTCTTCCCGGCGCCGGACGAGGAGGGAACGCCATGACCGCCACATCCGTCGCCCCCTCGGCCGCCCGGCCCGCGCTGCGGCACCGGCTCGCCGAGCGCGGCGTGGACCGGCTGCTGCTGCTCGTCGTGCCCGGCGCGCTCGCCCTGATCGCCCTGTTCTGCTACCCGTTCCTGTACGGGCTCCAGCTGTCCTTCCAGCCCGCCAAGGGCGGTGTGTTCGGCGCGTACCAGCAGTTCTTCTCCGAGCCGTTCTCCCGCAAGTCCATCTGGGCCACGTTCGCGCTGGCCGTTCCGGCCTCCGTGATCAACGTGGGCGCGTCGGTGCCGATCGCGTACCGGATGCGGCGGGAGTTCCGCGGCAAGCGGCTGCTGCTCGCCCTGCTGGTGGTCCCGATCACCCTGGGCACCGTGCTCACCGCCGAGGGGATCCTGGAGTTCTACGGCCCGGCAGGCTGGTTCAACCGCACCCTGCACCTCCTGGGCCTCGCCGACTCGCCCGTCAAGCTGACCATGAACTACACCGGTGTCCTGCTGTCCCTGGTCATCAGCGGCTTCCCGTTCGCCTACCTGCTGACCCACTCCTACCTCTCCGGGATCCACCCGAGCCTGGAGAAGGCGGCGGCGACACTCGGGGCGGGCTGGTGGCAGCGCTTCCGGCACGTCACCTTCCCGCTGCTGCTGCCGGGGCTGATGACCACGTTCTGCCTGACGTTCGTCATGGCCTTCGCGGTGTTCCCCTCCGCGATGATGGTCGGCGACCCCAACGGCACCACCCACGTCATCTCCATCGAGGCCTACCAGGCCGCCCTGGAACGCTTCGACTACGCACAGGGCTGCGCCGACGCGATGATCATGACCGTGCTCATGCTCGCCGTCATCATCGCCGTCACCGCCCTGCGTGCACGGATGTACCGCGGATCCACGGGAGGCAAGGGATGAGCGTCGTACTCGCAGAATCGCCCACCGTCGGCGAGGAGCGGACCGGGGCCGCCGCGCGGCGCACCCTGAGCCTGCGCCCGGGCACCTGGCTCACCTGGGCCGTCCTGGTCTTCTTCTTCGTCAACCTGCTCGGTGTGATCACCACCGTGCTGGTCAACTCCTTCGGCCGCCGCTGGTTCGCCACCTGGCTGCCCAGCGGCTGGACCGGCCACTGGTACGACGACGCGTGGACGGAGTTCAACCTCGGACAGGTGCTGTGGAACACCGTCGAGGTCAGCTTCCTGGTCGTCCTGCTGTCGCTGGCGCTCGCCGTGCCCGCCTCCTACGCGCTGGCCCGCCGCGACTTCCCGGGCAAGAAACTGGTCACCGCGCTGTTCCTGCTGCCGATCCTGGTACCGCCGATCGCCTACGGCATCCCGCTGGCGACCGTGCTGTACAAGTTCCACCTGGCCGGTTCGGTGACCGGCGTGGTGCTCGCCAACCTGGTGCCGTCGATCCCCTTCGTGGTGTTCACCATGACACCGTTCATCGAGCAGATCGACCCCAAGATCGAACACGCGGCCCGCATGTGCGGCGCGGGCACCGCCACGGTGCTCACCCGGGTCCTCGCCCCGCTGCTGCTGCCGGGCATGCTGGCAGCCGGAATCCTGGTCCTGGTGCGGACGTTCGGCATGTTCGAGCTCACCTTCCTCACCTCCGGCCCGAACAGCCAGACGCTGATCGTCGCCCTGTTCTCCGCGGTGAACTCGGCGGGCATCCGCTCGACCCAGTCGGTGGACGCCATGGCCGTCCTCTACACCGTCTCGATGTCGGTCCTGCTGCTGATCGCGCTTCGCTTCGTCAACCCCACCCAGCTCGTCGCCCGCTCGACCGACTGACTCGACCGAGAGGCCGTACCACCATGTCCGGTTCCCCACCTTTCAACCCCGGCCGCCGGCAACTGCTCCGCTCCGCGATCGCCCTGGGCGGCGCCACCGCCGCCTGTGCCGTGCTCGGCGGCACGGCCCTCGCCGGCACCGACTCGCCCGCCGCGCCCGCCGCGCCCGCGGACCGGCTCGCGGACGCCGCGGCCGACCGGATCGTCGCGGGGATACGGCGTCCCCGTATCCCCCGGCGGGACTTCCCCGTCACCGACTTCGGCGCGGTGGCCGACGGAGTCACCGACAACACAGCCGCCCTGGCCGCCGCCGTGCACGCCACCCACACGGCGGGCGGTGGCCGGGTGGTGGTCCCGGCGGGCCGATGGGCCACCGGCCCGATCCACCTGCTCTCCCGTGTCGAACTGCACGTGGGAGCCGGAGCCACCCTGCTGTTCTCCACCGACCCGGCCGCCTACCTGCCCGCGGTGTACAGCCGCTGGCAGGGCATCGAGCTGATGAACTACTCGCCGCTGATCTACGCACACGGCCAGCAGGACATCGCCGTCACCGGCGAGGGCGTCCTCGACGGACAGGCGTCCGCCGCGAACTGGTGGGCCTGGAAGCCGCTCGGCGACACCGACTTCGCTCCCTTCGAGGCCAGTGTCAGCGCCGGGCTGCCGGTGGACCGGCGCGACGGCACCCAGTACCACTTCCGGCCCTGCTTCGTGGAGCCGTACGACTGCCGGCGGGTCCTCATCGAGGGGGTGACCTTCAAGAACTCACCGTTCTGGCACCTGCACCCCACCTTGTGCCGGGACGTCACCGTGCGCGGTGTCACCGTCGACTCCAGCGGGCCCAACACCGACGGCTGCAACCCGGAATCCTGCGACGGCGTGCTGATCGACGAGGTGTCCTTCGACTGCGGCGACGACTGCATCGCCATCAAGGCCGGACGCAACGCCGACGGACGGCGTGTCGGCGTCCCGAGCCAGAACATCGTCATCCAGAACTCCACCTTCGCCAACGGCCACGGCGGCGTCACCATCGGCAGCGAGATGACCGGCGGCGTGCGGCAGGTCTACGCCCGCGACCTGACCATGACCTCGACCGGTCTGCAGTCGGGCCATCGGCTGAAGACCAACTCGGTGCGCGGCGGCTACATCGAGAGCAGCCACGTCTACCGGGTGAACGTCAGCGCCATCGGCGGACCCCTGCTCCTGATCGACTACAACTACGGTGAGGGCGACACCGGCGCCTACCCGCCGACGGTCACCGACGTCAACCTCAGCCACTGGAACGTCACATCGGCCACCCAGGGCTGGAACATCCAGGGCTACGCCGACGACCCGGTGGGCACCGTACGGCTCAGTGACGTGAACATCGGCAGCGCGCTGACGAAGGCCGACGTCGCGAAGAACGTGACGGACCTGGAGCTGACGAACGTGGTCATAGCCGGAGTCCGGCAATGACGGGCGGGCTCCCGACGGTCCTGCTGACCGGTGCGGCCGGGCGCGTGGGCACCTTCCTGCGCGCCGGCCTGCCCCGGCTCGGCTGGCGGCTGCGCTGCCTCGACCGGGTCCTGCCCGCCGAGGACGACGGCCTGGAATGGGTGGCCGGGGACATCACGGACCCGGACGACCTGGCCGTCGCGACCGAGGGCGTCACGGCGGTGGTCCACCTTGCGGGAATCGCCCACGAGGCGGACTTCCCGGCACTGCTGCACGCCAACATCGACGGCACCTACCAGGTCTTCGAAGCGGCCCGCCGCGCCGGAGTCAGGAGGGTGCTCTACGCCAGCAGCAACCACGCCGTGGGCCGCCACGAGGCGCCCGCCCTCCTGGACGGCGCCGCGCGGGCACGCCCCGACACCCTGTACGGGGTCAGCAAGGCCTTCGGTGAGGCGCTCGGCTCGTACTACGCCGACAAGTACGGCATGTCCGTGGCGGCCCTGCGCATCGGCAGCTGCTTCGAGCGTCCCTCCCAGCTGCGCCACCTGGCGACCTGGCTGAGCCCCGGCGACGCCGTCCGGCTCACCGACGCGCTGCTGCGCGCACCCCGGCTGCGTTTCGCCACGCTCAACGGCATCTCGGCCAACAGTCGCGCCTGGTGGGAACTGGACAGTGCCCGGGCGCTCGGGTACGAGCCCCAGGACGACGCCGAACGCTATGCGGCCGAACTCCTGGCCGCCCGCGGGGGACCACTCGGTCCCGGTGACCCCGACGCCGCGTACGTCGGCGGCCGCATGGCGGTGTGACGGGCGGGCGGGTACGCGGTCTCCTCGGAGATCAGGTGCCCGCTTCGTCGCCCGGTCGTCCGCCAGTGGTCTCGGCAGCCCCGTTGTGTTTTCCGTGGTCCTGCAACAGGGCCGCCGGCCTCCGGACCCGGCAGGACCGTTGCCCCCCCGCCCCCTGCCCCCCAGCCTCCGCACGGGCGCCGTCGCCGACGCCCCGACACACCCTCACCGTCAGCCCCGCGGCACCCCGGAGGACCCCCGCACCATCAGCTCCCCCCGGATCGCCGCGATGTCCCCGGGCGGCGGCTCCTCGCGGCCCATCGCGATACGGCCGGCCCGGGCCCCCGCATCCGCGAGCGGCAGCCGCACCGTCGTCAGGGCCGGCACCGCGTCGATGCTGAACGGCAGGTCGTCGAACCCGGCGACCGACACGTCCGCCGGGATCCGCAGCCCCGACTCGCGCAGCGCCGCGCACGCCCCCAGCGCGACGGAGTCGTTCGCCGCCACCACCGCCGTCAGGGACGGGTCCCTGCGCAGCAGTTCGAGGGTGGCCTCGTAGCCGGAGCGCCGGTCGTAGCGGCCGTACACCGTCCACCGCGGGTCCTCCTCGATCCCGGCCGCCGCCAGCGCGGCCCGGTGGCCCTCCAGCCGGTGCCGGGTCGTCGTCCGCTCCTCCGGGCCGGCGATGTAGCCGAGCCGCCGGTGCCCGAGCCCGATCAGGTGCTCGGTCAGCTCCTGCCCGCCGCCGCGGTTGTCGAAGGTCAGCGCGATGGCGCCGGTGTCCGGCGCGGGCGGCCGTCCGCACAGCACCACCCGCGTCCCCGCGTCCGTCAGCTTGCGCAGCTTGGCCGCCACCGCCGCCGCGTGCGGCTCGTTCTCCATCGCCCCGCCGGTCAGCACCACCGCCGCCGCCCGCTGCCGCTGCAGCAGCGTCAGATACGTCAGCTCGCGCTCCGGGGAGCCGCCGGTGTTGCAGACCACGGCGAGGCGTTCCCCGCCGGCCCGGCCGCCAGGGCCGCCGATCTCCGACTGGATGGCGCTCGCCATGATCCCGAAGAACGGGTCGGCGATGTCGTTGACCAGGATGCCGACCAGGTCGGACGTGGCGGCGGCCAGCGCGCTCGCCGGACCGTTCAGCACGTAGTCCAGCTCGTCGACCGCCTTCAGGACCCGCTCGCGGGTGGAGGCGGCGACGGGGTAGTTGCCGTTCAGCACACGCGACACCGTCGCGGGGGAGACCTGCGCGCGGGCCGCCACGTCCGCCAGGGTCACCGTCATCTCGTCGTCCTCCGGTAGCGCATCTCGTCGTACCTCGTCGCATCTCGCCGTACGTCGCCGTACTTGGCCGTACTTCGCCGTACGCCCTCGTAGACAGGCCGCCCGGCGGCCACGGTTCCGAGCAGGTGCCGGCGTGTCCGGGCGGACGCCGGAGCCGTGGCCCCGCTCGTTCGTCCGCCCGAACACTCGAAGTAGCGGTCACGGTCTTGTCCGGACCACCGGTCAGAGGCTAGCTTCTCATCAGATAGAAAGCGCTTGCTGTTACGCTCGCCATCGGGGCGTTACGCGGCGCGCACACCCGCGACGCGGCGCGCACACCCACGTACGAGCTGCGTACGACGCTGCGAAGGGAACGAACGTGACACGCAAGACGGTGCGTATCGCCATGAACGGTGTGACCGGGCGCATGGGTTACCGCCAGCACCTGGTCCGCTCCATCCTGGCCATCCGCGAACAGGGCGGCCTCGACCTCGGCGACGGCACCGTGCTGTGGCCGGAGCCGGTGCTGGTCGGCCGCCGCGAGCACGCGCTGCGCGCGCTCGCCGAGAAGCACGGCCTGGAGCACTTCTCCACGAACGTCGACGAGGTCCTCGCCGACCCGTCCGTCGACATCTACTTCGACGCCCAGGTCACCTCGGCCCGCGAGGAGGCGATCCGGAAGGCGATCGCGGCCGGCAAGCACATCTACACCGAGAAGCCCACCGCGACCGGCCTCGACGGCGCCCTGGAGCTCGCCCGCCTCGCGCACGCCAAGGGCATCAAGCACGGCGTCGTGCAGGACAAGCTGTTCCTGCCGGGCCTGCTCAAGCTCAAGCGCCTCATCGACGGCGGCTTCTTCGGCCGCATCCTGTCCGTGCGGGGCGAGTTCGGCTACTGGGTCTTCGAGGGCGACTGGCAGGCCGCCCAGCGCCCCTCGTGGAACTACCGCGCCGAGGACGGCGGCGGCATCGTCGTCGACATGTTCCCGCACTGGGAGTACGTGCTGCACGAGCTGTTCGGCCGGGTGAAGTCCGTGCAGGCCGTGGCCACCACCCACATCCCGCAGCGCTGGGACGAGAACGGCAAGCCCTACGACGCCACCGCCGACGACGCCGCCTACGGCTTCTTCGAACTCGACGGCGGCGCGATCGCCCAGATCAACTCCTCGTGGGCGGTCCGCGTCAACCGCGACGAACTCGTCGAGTTCCAGGTCGACGGCACCGAGGGCTCGGCCGTCGCGGGTCTGCGCAACTGCCGCGTCCAGCACCGGAGTCTGACCCCGAAGCCGGTGTGGAACCCGGACATCCCGGCCACCTACTCCTTCCGCGACCAGTGGCAGGAGATCCCCGACAACGACGAGTTCGACAACGGCTTCAAGGCCCAGTGGGAGCTGTTCCTCCGGCACGTCTACGCCGGCGCCCCCTACCACTGGGACCTGCTCGCCGGCGCCCGCGGCGTCCAGCTCGCCGAGCTGGGCCTGAAGTCGTCGGCCGAGGGCCGCCGCATCGACGTCCCGGAGATCTCCCTGTGACCATCCGACTCCCCGACGCCACCGGCGCCCTGCGGGCCTACGAACCCCGCCCCGAACCCCTCGCGGTCACCCCCGGCGCCCCCTTCACCTCCCGTACGGTCTTCTCCGCCGCGCACGTCGTCGCCGACCCGTACGCCGACGTGTCCCCCGACTCGCCCGCCGCCGTCGACTGGGACGCCACCCTCGCCTTCCGCCGCCACCTGTGGTCGCACGGGCTCGGCGTCGCCGAGGCCATGGACACCGCCCAGCGCGGCATGGGCCTGGACTGGGCGGGCGCGGCCGAGCTGATCCGCCGTTCGGCGGCCGAGGCGAAGGCCGTCGGCGGCCGCATCGCGTGCGGCGTCGGCACCGACCAGCTCACCGCCGGCTCCCTCGCCGAGGTCCGGGCGGCCTACGAGGAGCAGCTCGCCGTCGTGGAGGAGTCCGGCGCGCAGGCCATCCTGATGGCCTCCCGCGCCCTCGCGGCGGCCGCCTCCGGCCCCGAGGACTACCTGGAGGTCTACGGCCACCTGCTGCGCCAGGCCGCCGAACCGGTGGTCCTGCACTGGCTGGGCCCGATGTTCGACCCGGCGCTGGAGGGCTACTGGGGCTCGTCCGACCTGGACGCGGCCACCGACACCTTCCTGGAGGTCATCGCCGCCCACCCGGACAAGGTCGACGGCATCAAGGTCTCCCTGCTGGACGCGCAGCGCGAGATCGACCTGCGCCGCCGCCTGCCGCAGGGCGTGCGCTGCTACACCGGCGACGACTTCAACTACCCGGAGCTGATCGCGGGCGACGAGCAGGGCTTCAGCCACGCCCTGCTCGGCATCTTCGACCCGCTGGGCCCGCTCGCGGCCCAGGCGGTACGCGTGCTCGACACCGGGGACACCGGCGGTTTCCGCGGACTGCTCGACCCCACGGTCGAGCTCTCCCGCCACCTCTTCCAGGCCCCGACCCGCTTCTACAAGACCGGCGTGGTCTTCCTCGCCTGGCTGGCCGGCCACCAGTCCCACTTCACCATGGTCGGCGGCCTGCAGTCGGCCCGCTCCCTCCCGCACTTCGCCCGCGCCTACGAACTCGCCGACGGACTGGGCCTGTTCCCGGACCCGAAGCTGGCCGAGGAACGGATGAGGAACCTTCTTTCGCTGTACGGGGTGGACCAGTGAGCACCGACCTCGAGCGCTTCTCCATCAACCAGATGACCGTCAAGCAGCTCTCGCTGCCCGAACTCGTCGACGCCTGCCGCGAACTGGGCGTCCCCGGTGTCGGCCTGTGGCGCGAGCCGGTGCAGTCCTACGGCGTCGAGGCGACCGCGAAACTGGTCCGCGACGCGGGCCTGACGGTCACCACGCTGTGCCGGGGAGGCTTCTTCACGGCCGTCGATCCCGACGAGCGCGCCGCCGCCCTGGCCGACAACCGCCGCGCCATCGACGAGGCGGCCATCCTCGGCACGGACACCCTGGTCCTGGTCTCGGGCGGCCTCCCGGCCGGCTCGAAGGACCTGCACGGCGCACGGGAGCGGATCGCGGACGCGCTGGCGGAGCTGGGCCCGTACGCCGAGTCGCGCGGCGTACGGCTGGCCATCGAACCGCTCCACCCGATGTACGCCTCGGACCGCTGCGTGGTCTCCACGCTCGCCCAGGCGCTCGACCTGGCGGAACGCTTCCCGGCCCACCAGGTCGGCGTCACGGTCGACACGTACCACATCTGGTGGGACGACCGGGCCCCCGAGCAGATCGCCCGCGCGGGCGCCGGCGGCCGCATCCACACCTTCCAGCTCGCCGACTGGACCACCCCGCTGCCGGAGGGCGTCCTCAACGGCCGCGGCCAGATCGGCGACGGCGCGATCGACATGCGCGAGTGGAAGGGCTACGTGGAGGCGGCCGGCTACACCGGCCCCATCGAGGTCGAACTCTTCAACGAGGCCCTGTGGTCCAGGGACGGCCGCGAGGTCCTGGCGGAAACGGCAACCCGCTTCGTCGAACACGCCATCCGCCCGGCCCCGCCGGCCTGACCCCTGTCGGCGGGTACCTGCCCGGGCGCCTCGCCCTACGAGGCGCCCGGAACGCCGCCCCGCAGATGCCGGCCCAGCAGCCGCAGCTCCGTCCAGGCCCCGTCGTCCGTACCGTCCCCGAGCGGGTAGTGCAGGGCCGGGGCGGAGGCGGGGCCGAGCTGCACCGGCCGCCCGGCGACCGGCGGGCGGCGGGCGTGGGTCAGACCGATGCCGTGCACGTCACGGGCCCCGAGGGTGAAGGCCACCGGGGTGGGCGGCGCCTGGAACCGAGGGGGCGTGGTCAGGTCGCGGGGGGCCCGGCGCAGCGACGTGAGCATCGTCGCCAGACCGTGGTCCGCGGCCAGGGTCCCGGCCAGCGACTCGATCCGGTCCGTGGGCGGGGCCTCGTCCGCTGCGTAGCCGACGGTCAGGGTGACGTCCTCCTCGACCCCGCCCTCCGTGCGCGAGATCCGCAGCGAGGCCGTCGCCGGGCGGCCGGGGTGTCCGACGGCGAGCAGATGGGTCGGCGCGGGCGCCCTGTCGCGCGCCAGATCGGTCAACTGACGCGGGGACCAGGGCAGATTGACGGGTTCGGCGGTGCCCCAGCCGCCCGGTGCGGCCCCGGTCAGCGTGCGCCAGGCCGTCTCCAGCGCCCGGCCCAGGACCAGGTCGGCGGCGGCCGGCCGCAGGGTGCGGAACGCCACCACGAGCTGCCGTTCCGCGGTCGGTTCCACCCTGGCGAACGCCTCCGCGACCACGGCCGCGCCGTCGGCGGTGACCACGGGCGCGAACGTGCCGTCCCGCCAGCGCAGTACCGCCCCGGACAGGCCGTCGTAGTAGCCCTGCGCCGGATCCTGGACGACCCAGCGGTTGGGCGCCTGCAGCAGCGTCGCACGGGCGGCGGCGGTGAGGCGGACATGCGGCGGGGTGACGATCTGCAGGGCGCGTCCCGAGGCCGCCGCCGTCCGGAAGACCTCCGACAGCCACGGCGTCAGGGCGAGCACGGGCCGGTCGGCCAGCACCACCGCCGTGCTGTCCGTCAGCACGTCCACCACGGGCTGACCGTCGTCCGGCGCGACGACGGCCGTGACGTCGACGACCCTTGTGTCCGCCGCTCCCGCGGGCCACACGCCGCCGTCGAGCAGCAGGGCGAGCCGCCCGCAGACGGAGCCCGCCAGCCGCTCGGCCTCGGGCGCCGCGGTCGAGGCCCGGGCCTCGGTCCACCAGAACGGCACCGGAGCCGTCCGCCCGAGCAGGCGTTCGGCCTCGCCCGGCACCTGGACCAGGACCGGGGCCTCCACGGACACCAGCGGCCGGCCGTCCGGCCCGCGCAGGTGCAGGACCGCGCCGTCGGCTCCGGCGCTCACGTCCGCGCCGGGGCCGCCCGCGTAGAGCCCGGCCAGCAGGGCCCAGGTGTCGGGCATCTTCCGGGTGAGCGCGATGACGTCCTTGGTCACGTGGTCCCCTCCGCGGCGAGGGCGGTCTGCATCAGCAGGTGGGAGCGGCCGCGGCGGACGAGGGTGCCGCGCCCCGGCGGCTGCTGGGAGGCGTACAGGCCGGGAAAGAGCTGTCCCTCGGTACGGTCGCCGGTCATGACGAGAGCGGCGGTGCCGGTCTCGCGCAGGGTGGTCAGCAGCGGTTCGTACAGCGCGCGGGAGGCGCCGGCCGTGCGCCGGGCGAGGACGAAGTGCAGGCCGATGTCCTGGGCCGAGGAGACGTAGGGCAGGAACGGCGCCAGCGGCTGCTGTCCCGCGGTGGTGAGGATGTCGTAGTCGTCGACCAGGATGACGATGCGCGGTCCGCTGAAGGAGGGCGCGGTGTCGGGTGTGTCCGGGTCGGCCGTCTCCGGCAGGCGCTTCTCCAGCTCCGTGGCGATGCCCGTGGCCAGGGCGTTCGCCAGCTTGGCGTTGTGCGCGTAGCCGCCCCGGTACGGCTCGGGGACCGCGCCGCGCAGGCCGCGGCGCGGGTCGAAGACGCCGAAGACGAGCTCCTTGTCGGAGTACCGCTCGACGAGCTGGGTGGCGACGAGCTTCAGCAGGTTCGTCTTGCCGCACTCGTTGTCGCCGAGAACCAGCAGGTGCTGGTCGGCGCCGAACAGGTCGAGCGGGACGGGCGAGAGGGTCTCCTGGTCGACACCGAGGGGGATCCGCGCCGGTTCGGCGGCCGGCGAGGGCAGCCGGTCCGCGGGCAGACGGGTCGGCAACACCCGTACGGGCCGCGCCACGTCGCCGTGCCAGGTGGCCCGAACGGTACGCGCGGCCTCCTCCAGCGCGGCCGCCAGGTCGTCCGTCGTGGCACGACCGTCGACGCGGGGCAGCGCCACCTGGGCGAAGAGCTTGCCGTCGGTCAGCACCCGGCCGGGGGTGTCGGGGGACAGGGTCTCGGACAGCTTCCGGTCGACGGAGGAGTCCGCGGGGTCGTTCAGCCGCAGTTCGAGGCGGGTGCCGAACATCGACTGGGTGGCGATGCGGACGTCGTTCCAGCGCAGCATGCCGGCCACGACGTGGATGCCGTAGCCGCCGCCGCGTTTGAGCAGGTCGGCCACCGCGTCGTCGAGGTCGGCGAACTCGTCCCGCAGCGCGCCGAAGCCGTCGATCACCAGGACGACGTCGGTGGCGCCCAGTTCGGGCAGCCGGCCCAGGCCGCGCAGCCGGCGCAGTTCGTCGACCGAGTCGATCCTGTGCTCGCGGAACACCGCCTCGCGGTGCGTCAGCATGGCGCGCACCTCGGCGACGGTGCGGGCGGCCCGCTCGTGGTCGGCCCGCCCGGCGACCCCGCCGACGTGCGGCAGCCCGGCCAGCACGGACAGGCCGCCGCCGGCCAGGTCGAGTCCGTAGACGGCGACGTCGTCCGGGGTGTGGGTGAGGGCGAGCGAGAGGACGAGCGTGCGCAGCAGTGTCGTCTTGCCGGACTGCGGGCCGCCGATCACCGCCGCGTGCCCGCCCGCCACCGTCAGGTCCAGCAGCCACCCGCCCTGCCACTGCCGGGCGGGATCGTCGAGCACGCCGAGCGGCGGGCGCATCCCGCCCGCGGCGCCCGCCAGGTGCAGTCCGCGCTCGGAGACCCGCACCGGGCCGGCGGCCGCGTCGAGGGTGACGGCGTCCGGCAGCGGCGGCAGCCAGATCCGGCGGACGGGATGTGCCGCCGTGGCGAGTTGCCCGACCACCACGGACAGCACGGTGGGTCCGGTCTCGCGCTTGGTGGCGACCGGCTCGTCGACCACGGCCTCGGACGTCCGCTCCGGGCTGTAGGCGGGGTAGGGCAGGGCGAGCGGCCGGTCGCCGTCCTCCGGGTGCCGCTCGGGGCCGTGATGGGCGCCGGAGACGTAACCGGCCTTGAACCGCTGGTAGGTGGAGGTGTCCACCTTCAGGTAGCCGAACCCGGGCAGCGGCGGCAGGTGGAAGGCGTCGGTGGTGTCGAGGACCGTGCGGGACTCGTCGGCGGAGAAGGTGCGCAGACCCAGCCGGTACGACAGGTAGGTGTCGAGGCCCTTGAGCCTGCCGCCCTCGATGCGCTGGCTGGACAGCAGCAGATGCACGCCGATGGAGCGTCCGATGCGGCCGACGGACAGGAACAGGTCGATGAAGTCCGGTTTCGCGGTGATCAGTTCGCCGAACTCGTCGATGACCACGAAGAGGTGCGGGAGGGGTTCCAGGTCGGGGCGCTCGGTGGCGCGCAGGGCGGCGTAGTGGCCGATGTCGGCGACGCTGCCCGCGTCCTTGAGTACCTGCTGGCGGCGCTTGACCTCGCCGGCCAGGCTGGTGTGGACGCGTTCGACGAGGCCGGCCTGGTTCTCCAGGTTGGTGATTACGCCGGCCACGTGCGGAAGTCCGGTGAACGGGGCGAAGGTGGCGCCGCCCTTGTAGTCGACGAGGACGAGGGCGAGATCCTCGGGGGAGTGGGTGGCCGTCAGCGCGAGCACCAGGGTGCGCAGCAGTTCGCTCTTGCCGGAGCCGGTGGCGCCGACGCACAGCCCGTGCGGGCCCATGCCGAGCTGCGAGGACTCCTTGAGATCCAGCAGCACCGGCTCCTGGCGGTCCGTCAGGCCGATCGGCACGCGCAGGAAGTCCCGTTCGCCGCGCGGCGCCCACAGCCGCTCCAGATCGAGGGCGGCCGGGTCGTCGATGCCGAGCAGGGCCGGGAAGGCGACCGGTCCGGTGACCGGCGTGCCCTCGGCGGCCGACTCCGCGGACAGCCGCAGCGGGGCCAGCATGCGGGCGATCCCCTCGGCCCCGGCCGCGGTCACGGCGTCGGCGGTGCCCCGCGCGCTGCCGCCGCCCAGGTCGTCCACGACCACCTGGTCGCCGTCGACGCTGATGCGCACGCTCACCTGACCGGGCTCGTGCACCTGCCGCTCCAGCAGGTGCAGCACCGTGATGCCCAGGTCCGCCGGGCCGGCCGCCGAATCCGGGCTGGGCAGCTCGGCGGCCGGCTCACCGTAGGAGTCGTGGACGACGAGCAGCCGGGACGTCGCCCGCAGCGCGTCCCGGTCGGCGAGGCCGCGCCGCACCTCGGCCGCGTAGCCCGCCCGCCGCCCCAGCTCGTGCCGGAACCGGTGGGCGAGCTGCGGCAGACTCGGCACGATCCGCCGGGCGGCGACGGGACCGTCGTACTCCTGGGCGTCCAGGACGTGGGGCAGCCACTTGGCCCACTCCCACTCCGCCAGCCGGTCGCCGGGCACCGCCAGACCGACGGCCAGGTCGTCGGGCGCGTGCGTCACGGCTGCCTGCACGAGCAGGGCGCGCGCCACCCGCAGGACGCCCTCCCGGTCGCCGACGACGCTCACGTTCCCCGCCCGGTCCAGGGGAACGGTGAGCGGGAAGTCCGGGGCGGCGGCGAAGCGGCTCTGCAGCGCGCGGGCCTCGTTGAGCATGAACGGATCCGGCGGCGTCAGCACCCCGCCGGCGCCGCTCTGGCCGATCGTCACCTCCTGTGCGGTCACCTCGCCCGTGCCCAGCCTCGGGTGCAGGAAATCGGCGTCCTGGCGGCGGCGCTCCCACAGCCGGGCCGGGTCCCGCACCACGTCGTACAGCGCCTCGGGCGGGGGGTTCACCTCGCGTGCCGCGCGCCGTCGCTCCCGTTCGGCCGTGCCCAGCTCCTCCCGCAGCTCCTCCAGATACTCCAGGTACCGCTCCCGCTGCACCCGTCGGGTGCGCTGCGCCTTGCCGCGCTGCGACAGGAACAGCGCCACCGCACCGAGCAGCGCGAAGACCAGGACGACCGCGCCGAGCACCGCGAACTGGCTGTTGCGGACGACCGCCATCATGATCACCGACCCCATGACGCCGGCCATCGGGAGCAGCGCCGTCGCCGCGTTGCCGAGCTTGCCCTCGGGCAGGTTGGGCGGAGGTTCCACGGCGCGCCGCGGTGCGGGCGGCAGCGGACGGGTGCTGCGGGCGGGGCGGTGGACGAGGCGCAGGGTCACGGGCCGGGCTTTCGACGTCGGCGGGCAGGACGGGCGGGCGGGCGCGATGTCACCGGACCCTCACCGCCCGGCGCATCGCCTCGGCCGCCAGCCCGAGCGCCGCGTCCCGGGTGGTACGGCCGAGCAGATCCGTACGGATGGGCCCGCCGCCGGCGAGGTGCCGGTCGTAGGGCAGGACGACGACGGTGGCGCCGGTCTCCTTCAGGTGCGCGGTGGCCGTCTTCACGTCCAGGAGCGTGTCGGGCGTGTTCGCGGTGAGGGCGACCACCGTCGTCGCCAGGGCGGAGTGCGGCAGCCCGGCCAGCCAGTCCAGTACCTGACGGGTACCGCCGACGCCTTCCGCGGTCGTGGGCGCGACGATCACCCTGGCGTGGGCGGTGTCCATCGCGGTGCGGGCCACCTCGCCGGGCAGCGTCTCGCAGTCGACCACCGTCACCGCGAAGTAGCGCCGCAGCGCGAGCGTCACCCTGCGGTACGTCGGCACGTCCAAGGGGGCGCCCACCCGGCCCTGGCTCGCGGGCAGCAGCCAGCCGCCGTCGGCCACGGGCACCAGGTAGCCGGTGACGTCGGTCAACTGCATGGCGGGGGTCAGGATCCGCGCCAGGTCGACGCACGACCACCGCACCGACTCCGCGCCCATCCGCACCGCGAGCGTGCCGAGCGCGGCGTCGGCCTCCAGGGTGAGGACCGGATCGTGACGGTAGTGGTTGAAGGCCCGGCCGAGCAGCGCCGCGACCGTGGACTTTCCGACACCCCCGCGGATGGAGGTGACGGCGATGATCCGCCCGGTGGTGACCGGCTGCTGCAACTCCTCGGCAAGACGGGTCCGTTCGGCCACGTCCTGGGAGACGGAGGAGGCCAGCCCGCGCAGCGAACGGCCGGTGCGGCGGCCGAGCGAGTCGCCGTGCCGGGGGCGGCCGAGGGCGATGGCGAGGCGGGGGTCGACCGTGGGCACGGACTCCGGCGCGGGGACGGCGGGGGCCGACTCCGGCGCGGGGGAGGGGCGCCGGGGGCCGGCCGGGGGGACGGGCGCGGGCGTGCGGGGGTCGGCTGGTCGAGTGGGGTGGGGTTCCGGCTGCCGGTACTCGACGGGCGGAGCGGGGTTCGGAGTGGGACGGGGTTCCGGTTGCCGGCGTTCGGCGGGCGGAGTGGGCTCGGGTTCCGGCTGCCGGGGCTCGGGCCGGGCGGAGTGGACGAGGCGCAGGGTCGGCTCGCCGGCGCCGCGTGCCGGAGCCGCCTGCCGCCCCAACTCCCGCAGCACATCCCGCTGCCAGTCGCCCCCGTCTACGCCCTCGCCTCCGTCTGCGCGCCGGCCTTCGCCTCCCGGCCGCTGCTCCCCCTGCGCCCTGCCGTCTGGCTGCGCCATGCCGTCCCGCTCCCTCAAGCGAAGGTGCCGAGCAGACGCCCGTACACGCCGAAGACCCCGATGAGCAGCGGGAGCAGTGCCATGACGCCGACGGACTCGAGCAGGTCGCCCGCCCGCCGCAGCCGCACCCGCACGTGTTCGGACGGCTGGACGGCGAGGACGGCCAACGGCAGCACGGCCAGCGCCGCGAGCACGATCAGCGGCGTTCCCGCCGTGCCGGACCGCTCCGACCACACCGACACCAGCCGCACGGCCACCACGGAGCCGCCCGCCAGCACCGCCACCACCTCCGCGACCAGGGGAAACGCCCGGGCCCGGAGGGTCAGCACCACGGCCGTGACGGCGGCGAGCAGCACCGTCCACACCGAGGGCGCGCGCAGCGCCCACACACCCGCCACCGTCGCCGACACGGTGAGGACGACCGTGGCGAGCGCCAGCCCACGATGGGCTGCCGCCAAGGCCGCGGAGACCTGGTGACGGCTCACCGACACCCCGCCCGCGCGCCGGTCGTCCAGCCCCGAGAGCCCGGACGCCATGAGCGCGAGACGCGGCAACAGCCCCAGCACCACCACGGAGACGACGGCGAGGACGGCACCCACCCGGGCCTGCTGGCCGGCCGTTCCCGCGCCGTGCTGCACGGCGGCGACCGTCTCCCAGCCGAGCACGGTGACGGCCACCGCGCCCGCCCCGACCACCGCGCCGCGGCCCAACGGCGTGCACAGCCCGAGCAGGACCAGGGCCGCCACCGCCACTGCGGACACGCCCGCGACCCGCAGTGTGCCCGGCCAGCCCTGTGCGTCGGCGAGGCTGAACACACCGAGTACGCCCAGCACCCCGGCGACGCAGACGAGGGTGGCGGCGATCCCGCGCCGCCCGGCCCGCCCGAGCAGGGCCCCGGCGAGCGCGGCGACCGCGGCCGGGACGAGCAGCCCAATGGCGACGGTGTCCGGCGGGCAGGCGTTCCGCGCGAACAGGCCGGCGGCGCCCGCCCACCCCACGGTGGCGAGCCCCGCGGTGACCCGCCGCGCCTGCGGTCCCCACCGCCACGCCCGGCCGCCCAGGTCCTCGGCGACCTCGTCGCTGACGTCGTGCACGACGGGCGCCGAGGGCGCGTCCTCGGCCCGCACGAGCCGCAGCACGGCGCCGTCGCGGACGCCCGCGGACTCCAGCGTGCTGTCGTGGTCGAGCGCGGAACCGTCCGTGGTCACGAGATGCCGGGGTTCGGGACGCTCACCCACTCGGTCGTCCAGCAACCGCAGAATCTCGGGCAACAGCAGCCCGACGGGCTCCCGCGCCGGCAACACCAGATCGATACGACGCCGCTCACCGACCAGGGTGACGCGGCTGAGGACGACCCCGGTCCCACTGGCCGTCGTATGCCTCAACGCCCCCGCAGACATCACGTGTTCGAACCTATCACCGGGCGGAAGGGCTGCCCGAAGGCACGGACGACTGCACGGACCCGCCGTACGGACTCTTCCCGACCACCCGGTGCGACACGAACGACCACCCCACGCACCCGGCGCACAACACGGCCGCGATCACCACTCCGGCGAACACCTTTCCCACCCGCTCGTCGACGGAACGCCGTTGCCGCTGCGCCCCGAAGAGCAGAGCGTCCCGCAGACGCCGCCGCCGCACCGACACCGACTCCAGCAACTGACTGTCGTAGTCCTGCGCTGTCATGTCTCGAATTCTCAAGTTTCCAGTTCGCCCGCCCAGGCGAACTCCAGGAGGGCTTTGGGGAGATAGTCGGACTCGACCTCGACGGCCATGTCCGCGTCGTGGGCGAGGCAGGCGATGGCGAGGGGGCCGAGGGCGACCAGACCTTCGCTGCTCGCGGCCCGGTCCTCGTCGGCGGTCCAATATTCCCCGTGCCAGCGCAGCGCGTCAGCCAGGGCCTCATTGAACTGCCCGACATCTCGCTGCAGGTAGCGATAGAAGAGGATGATCGGCGGGTAGAGGATCTTCGACATCAATTCCGCATCGGCGATCCGCGTCGCCTCGGGGGCTGTGCCGTCGACTGCGGCCACCAGCTTGTCGCCCACGCCGTCCTGGCCCAGCCAGAACCGTTGCAGGGTCTCCACCCACGCATAGATGTACTCGTCGAAGACCTGCCCGGAGTCACGGAGCAGTGAGATGGGCACCTGAGCCAACTCGTTCAGCTTCTGGTTCTCACGGCAGATCAGCGCGAGATAGAACGAGGTGACCCAGGCGCCGGCATGAGCGTGGGGCTGAGGCCCGGTTGCCGGCAGGTTTCTCACCTTGCCCTCGATGAGACGGGGAACGGGACCTTCGAGCGCGGTGACCGAGGCGAACAGTGCGGAGCCGACCTGCATCGCCGCGACCCAGGCCTCCCACGTGTCGATCTTCGAGGCCGTCGGGTCCACAGCGCAGTGCGTCTCTGCAAAGATCAAACTAGTACTCAAGGCCTGGGAGCGTCCGACGTCATCAGGATCTTCAAGCTCGTCGAGCAGCCAGCTCACGGTCTCGCCGAGCACCGCCAACCCTTCTGCTGCGTTGTCCGTCGGGTAGTGGTGGCGGGGAACCCTTGTGACCACGGGGCGCTCCTCTAGTAGATCTTGAAGTGTTCCAGCATGGCACCAGCGTAGGAACCAGTGTTCTCCTCCGCCTTCACCATGACGTACTGCAGCTTCTTGTTCTTCATCGCCTTGAGGAGCTGAAGTGCGAGTTGACCGTCCCTGGGCGAGCGGGCGGCCCGTCGCTGCATTTCAGCGATGATCGTCTGCACGTATTCCTTCGTGCCCTGTTTGACCATCATGCCGCTGGCAGCCCCGGCGCCCTTGCGCCAGAGGAGGCCGCCCTGCGGAGCCTTCGCCTCCACTATCAACAGGTCACCGTCGTCGAGCCGGTACAACTGGTCAAACGCGTTTGCTCCGTTGGGTGTCTTCGGAAGATCGATCCAGTGAGCGCCAGGGAACTTCTCCGGGATGACGTGGTACCTGGCCGCGTCCTCGCCGAGCCTTTCACCCAGCGAACTGTTGTTCGGTCGATCGCCGAAGGCGTGCTGAGCATCATGCAGAGCCTGCTGAGTGGCAGCGGAGGGGCGCTTCGAGAATGCCTTCTCCGCGGCGGTCAGGTCCATGGACAGCTTGCGATCTCTCGCCACCTTGTCGAGGTGATCGACGTGGTCGACGCCGACCGACGTCCTCGGGAGCTTCTGCGGGTTCAACCTGACCTCGGACGGGGCGGAGGGCAGCGAGTGCTTGGCCACCCAGTTGCCGTTACTGTCCTTGGCCAGCACCGGAAGCTCGACGCCGTCCACCTTCTTGGCGGCCTCCAGGCGGTGGCCGTCGGTGGGGCGGTAGTGCTCCTCGAACCACGCCTTGTCGTTGTTCGCCTTCCAGATGTGCTCATCAAGGATCTTTTTCCGCTGCACGGGAGTCAGCTCCGACTGCTCACCACTGCCGTGCCCACCGGACGGGCTTCCCCCGTTGCCGCCGCTGCCGTGGCCGCCTGCAGTGCTGCTGGGGCCGTCGGTTGCGTGTGTGGAGGCGCCGGGTGCCGGCACCGTGTCCGTGCCGTGGGACCCGGCGTGCGCCGTGGCGCTTCTGCCGCCGTGAGTCGTAGCGTCGCTGGTGGCATGTGCCGCCTCGCCCCCGGCATGTGCCGCGGCACTCCCGCCCGCCCCCACCGGCACCGCCTCCCCGTGCGGCAGGCTGTGCTCGAGCATTGCCCGGTCCGCGGCCGAGAGTTCCACCGTGGCCGCCGCCCGCGTGCCGTCCGGTTTGATGACCGAGCCGTCGTCCAGGTTCAGGCGTGTTCCGTCCGGCCACTCGATGTGGTTGCCGACCACGACCGGGACGTCGTCGGCGATCCTCAGCACGCTGCCGTCCGGCTGGAGCCTCCCGGCCCCCGAGAGGACGTCGGTGTATGCCCCGGTCCGCAAGTTCTTCAGACTGCCGAAGAGGTCGGCCACCTTGACCGTGCCGAACTTCGCCGCCCTGCCGATGTACGTCATCGGGTCGACCAGCCGACTCGCCTTGCCGAGCGCGCCGATCGTCCGCGCGACGGCGCCGCCCTTGGCCGCGGTGCCCGCGCCGCCGGTGAAGACGGTCGTGAGCACGTTGAAGGTGACCGCGCCGCCGGCCCGTGCCGGGTTCCTGCCCCACTCGTCGTAGGCGATCAGCGCCTTGCCGGCCTCGGTCACCGTCCGGCGGGAGTCGCGCAGGTAGGCGGGCAGCTTGTCGTCGGGCAGCAGCCAGTACGCCGCCCCCAGCGGCGAGAGCGTGATCCCGAGGCCGGTCACGAGCTTGCCGAGCCCCTTCCAGGCCTCGCCCATCGCGTCCAGGCCGTCGAAGCCGACCAGTGTGCCGAGTCCGCGGATCGTGCCCCACACGCCGTCGACGAAGAAGCCCTTGCCGAACTCCACGACCTGGTGGCCCAGCCAGTCCAGGCCGTGCCGCTCCTTCTCGACCGTCCTGCCCCAGGGCAGTTCGTCGGAGGAGTCGAGGAGATCCTCGGTGAAGCCGTAGGTGGACGTGCCTCGCTCGAGGAGGCGTTTCTGTGCGCCGTCCTCCACGATCAGCGTCGAGCCGTGCACCAACGCCGTGATCTTGTTGTGGCAGGTGATCTCGGCCTGCCAGAAGGCCGCGGTGGCGGCGTTGACGTCGTGCACGAGGTCGTTGTTGAGCTGGACGTTGTCGTCGTCCTCACGCCAGTGGTCGTCGCCCGCGATGTCCGCCCGGAAGGTCTCCGCCCGCGCCTTCAGGCTCTTGAGCTTGGCCACCAGCGGCTGGATCTCCGCCTCGTAGGCGCTCAGCGCCGCGCCCACCTTCTCCAGGTCGTCGGCGAACCGGTCGGCCTTGGCCGCGACGGGAGCCGTCGTCGCGAAGAGCTGCTCCGCCTCCGGGGCCGAATAACACGAGGACAGGCCCTGGAACTTGGCGTGCACGTCCGCCCCGGCGAACCGGAAGGCGGACGCCTCCGCGGTCAGCAGCAGGGCGTCGGTGCCCAGCTGCTCCAGGTCGCCGGTGAACTGCGGGATGTTCTGCGGATCGATGAGGTCGGCGCTCACTGACCCCCCTGCGGTCCCTTGACCCCGGGCAGGTCGATCTTGGGCTCCTTCAGCGCGTTCGCCTGCGCCTTCGCGGCCATCTCCAGATCGCCCTTGACGTATTCGCTGGTGGCGGTGGCCGCACCGCTCAGGGAGTTCGACGTGCGCACCGCCACGTACGTGAGGTCCTTCTGGTACGCCTCGAAGAACTCACCCAGCGCCGCCGCGACCGGCCCCTGCACCCCGCTCTTCTCGACACCGCCCTGCTGGATCGTGCCGGCGGACTTCGCCGCGCTCGGCAGGGTCTCACCGAGCGCCTTGCCGGTGTTCGAGAGCCCCTCGGCGGCCTTCCCCGTCTCGTTCAGGACGTGCTGCACGCCCGAGGGCGAGATGTCCCACCCCGTCATGTGGATCCCCCGTGAAGTTCAGGCACTTGCCGTCGCCGTCGCCATGACACATCCGCCATGACACATCCGCGTCAACCGATGTTGTCGACCGCCGCCCGCGCCTTCGCCATTGTCGACTGCGCGGTCCCGTCGTTCTCCTCGAGCGTGGTGCGGACGAGGTGGATGATGTTGCGCACCTCGGTCGCGGCGTGGTTCCAGCGGACCTCCTTGCCGTGGTACTCGTCCGAGACGCCGTCGGCCTGGAAGTCGGCCATCGCGGCCTTCACCGCACGGTCACGGTCGGACAGCACCCGCTCCAGCTGGCCGATGATGCCCTGCAGGCTGCCCTGCACCTCGCTGGAGGCGCCGGTGTCGTACGAGCGGCGGTCCTGACTCTGACCCATCGTCACAATCCCCCTGTTTCCTGTCGGCCGTGTCTACCGGCCGCCGAAGCGGGCGGCGTCGAAGTTGGCCGCGCCCATGTTCTTGGTGGCGTTGTCCCGGGTCTCGACGTCACCGGTACCGAAGGCAGTGTCCATGCCGCTCTGACCGCCGAGGATCGCGCCGAGCGAGCTGTTCAGCGCGTTGGTGATCTCGTCAGCCCTGGCCTTGAACGAGTCGAAGGCGACCTTGCCGGACCCGTTGAACTTGCCCTCCAGCGGCTCCGCCGCCTGGATCAGCCACCGGATCAACGTGCCCAGGTCGTCACTGGAACCGACCGTGCTCCTGCCGAGCTCCGACAGGGTCGTCGACCCCATGTCGAACTTCACATGCCCACCCCCGTGCATCACGTAATAATCAAAGAATCACAGCGCGTTCGCGCATGTTGCATCACAACAGGTTGCACACGCAACGCAGTTGATCGTGGTGTGGCAGGATCCGGACATCTCCGCGACGTGATCACCGCACCGCTTCGCCGACCGGGGACAGGCACCCGCCGGGCCCGGAAAAAATTCCGCGCACGCGTGCAACCCTCACCGCGCCTCGTGGGTCGTACGTGGCATCAGGGCTTCTGGGTGGGGATCCGGGGGGATCGCGGGGGTTCTGAACGGGAGGGGAAACCGAGGGGGTTCGGCCGACGGGCCGGGCCCCCTCGAAGCATGTTCACGGGCGGATCTTCGGGGCAGCGGACGGGCGCCCCGTCTCGTCACGCGGGCCGCGCAGCTGCTTCCTCGTCACGGCCGCCCGTGCAACTCCTCGACCTCCCTCGCCGTAGGGAACGACTCCTGGGCTCCCCGTCGGGTGACCGCCACCGCTCCCACCCGGGCCGCGTACCGGGCCGCTTCCGGCAGGGGCGCGCCGGTTCCCAGGCGGTAGGCCAGCGCCGCCGTGAACGCGTCGCCCGCGCCGGTCGTGTCCACCGCGTCGACCCGCACGGGCGGGACGTGGCCGACGCCCGCCGAGGACGCGACCAGGGCGCCCCGCGCGCCCAGCGTCACCACCACCGAACGCGGGCCCTTGGCGAGCAGCAGCCGCGCCCAGTCCTCCGGCCGGTCGCTCACGCACGCGTCGCCCAGGATCACCCTGGCCTCGTGCTCGTTGACGATCAGCGGGTCGCAGGCCGCCAGCACCTCGCCCGGCAGCGGCCGCGGCGGGGACGGGTTCAGCACGAAACGGCTGTCCGGCGTCAGGCTGCGGACCACCTCCACGACCGTCTCCAGCGGGATCTCCAACTGGGTGGAGACCACCCGTGCCGCCTGGAAGAGGCTCGCGGCCGTCCGGACGTCCTGCGGGGTCAGCCGGCCGTTCGCGCCCGGCGAGACCACGATGCTGTTGTCCCCCGACGGGTCCACCGTGATCAGCGCGACCCCGGTCGGCGCCCCGCCCACCAGCACGCCCACCGTGTCGACCCCGGCCGCCCGCTGCGAGTCCAGCAGCAGCCGGCCGTGGGCGTCGTCGCCGACCCGGGCCAGCAGGACGGTACGGGCTCCGAGCCGGGCCGCCGCGACCGCCTGGTTCGCGCCCTTGCCGCCCGGGTGCACGGCCAGGTCGGAGCCGAGCACGGTCTCCCCGGCGCCCGGCCGGCGCTCGACTTCGATCACCAGGTCGGCGTTGGCCGACCCCACGACCAGCAGGTCGTAGTCGTACATGAGGGTCCCCGTCCCGTCGTCCTCGTCCCGTGATCCTCGTTCTTCAGGGTTCTTCAGGGTCCTTCAGGGTCTTTGGGGACCACCTTCACCGGCACCCCGGGGGCGCACCGCGGGACGCAGGGGCCCGAGACCGGATCGTGATGTCAGAGCCCGGGGGTAGCGTCGGATCATGTCCAATCAGGCGGGGAGTCCCTCCCAACCGGGGGAGCGGCGCACGGCCGTGCTCGAGGGCGTGCTCGAGCGCATCACGTACGCCAACGAGGAGAACGGCTACACGGTCGCCCGGGTCGACACCGGCCGCGGCGCGGGCGACCTGCTGACGGTCGTCGGCGCGCTGCTGGGCGCCCAGGTCGGCGAGTCGTTGCGGATGGAGGGCCGCTGGGGCTCGCACCCCCAGTACGGCAAGCAGTTCACGGTCGAGAACTACACGACGGTGCTGCCGGCCACCGTTCAGGGCATCCGCCGCTACCTGGGCTCCGGCCTGGTCAAGGGCATCGGGCCGGTCTTCGCCGACCGCATCACCCAGCACTTCGGCACCGACACCCTGAGGATCATCGAGGAGGAGCCGAAGCGCCTGATCGAGGTGCCCGGACTCGGTCCCAAGCGCACCAAGAAGATCGCCGACGCCTGGGAGGAGCAGAAGGCCATCAAGGAGGTCATGCTGTTCCTCCAGACGGTCGAGGTCTCGACGTCCATCGCGGTGCGCATCTACAAGAAGTACGGCGACGCCTCCATCTCCGTCGTGAAGAACCAGCCCTACCGGCTGGCGGCCGACGTCTGGGGCATCGGCTTCCTGACCGCCGACAGGATCGCCCAGTCCGTCGGCATCCCGCACGACAGCCCGGAGCGCGTCAAGGCCGGTCTGCAGTACGCGCTGTCGCAGGCCACCGACCAGGGCAACTGCTACCTGCCCGAGGAGCGGCTGATCGCGGACGCGGTGAAGCTGCTGCAGGTCGACACCGGCCTGGTCATCGAGTGCCTCGCCGAGCTGGCGGCGCCCCCGGAGGAGGGGGAGGACCCCGGTGTCGTACGGGAGAAGGTGCCCGGACCGGACGGCGGGGAGCCCGTCACCGCGATCTATCTCGTCCCGTTCCACCGTGCCGAACTCTCCCTCTCCGCACAGCTGTTGCGTCTGCTGCGCACCGACGAGGACCGGATGCCGGGCTTCCGCGAGGTGGCCTGGGACAAGGCGCTGGACTGGCTGCGGGGCCGCACCGGGGCCGACCTCGCCCCCGAGCAGGAGGCCGCCGTCAGGCTGGCGCTGACCGAGAAGGTCGCCGTGCTCACCGGCGGTCCCGGCTGCGGCAAGTCCTTCACGGTCCGCTCGATCGTGGAGCTGGCCCGCGCCAAGAAGGCCCGGGTCGTGCTCGCCGCGCCCACCGGCCGGGCCGCCAAGCGCCTGGCCGAGCTCACCGGCGCCGAGGCCTCCACCGTCCACCGCCTGCTGGAGCTGAAGCCCGGCGGCGACGCGGCCTACGACCGGGACCGTCCGCTCCAGGCCGACCTGGTGGTGGTCGACGAGGCCTCCATGCTGGACCTGCTGCTGGCGAACAAGCTGGTCAAGGCGGTCCCGCCCGGCGCCCACCTGCTGTTCGTCGGGGACGTCGACCAGCTGCCCAGCGTCGGCGCCGGCGAGGTACTGCGCGATCTGCTCGCCGAGGGCAGTCCGGTCCCGGCCGTCCGGCTCACGCGCGTGTTCCGCCAGGCCCAGCAGTCCGGCGTGGTCACCAACGCGCACCGGATCAACGCCGGGCAGCACCCGGTCACCGACGGCATGAAGGACTTCTTCCTCTTCGTCGAGGACGACACCGAGGCGGCCGGACGGCTCACGGTGGACGTGGCGGCCCGGCGGATCCCGGCCAGATTCGGCCTCGACCCGCGCCGGGACGTGCAGGTGCTCGCGCCGATGCACCGCGGGCCGGCGGGCGCCGGCACGCTCAACGGGCTGCTCCAGCAGGCCGTCACCCCCGGCCGTCCCGATCTGCCCGAGAAGCGCTTCGGCGGCCGGGTCTTCCGGGTCGGAGACAAGGTGACCCAGATTCGCAACAATTACGAGAAGGGTGAGAACGGTGTCTTCAACGGCACCGTGGGCGTGGTCACCTCGCTGGACCCGGTCGACCAGCGCCTGACGGTGCTGACGGACGAGGACGAGGAGGTCCCGTACGAATTCGACGAGCTGGACGAACTGGCCCACGCGTACGCGGTGACCATCCACCGCTCCCAGGGCAGCGAGTATCCGGCCGTGGTGATCCCGGTGACCACCGGCGCCTGGATGATGCTCCAGCGGAACCTGTTGTATACGGCGGTCACCCGGGCGAAGAAGCTGGTCGTCCTCGTCGGTTCACGCAAGGCGATCGGCCAGGCGGTGCGCACGGTGTCCGCGGGACGCCGCTGCACGGCGCTCGACTTCCGGCTCGCCCCCGGGCCCCTGTAGGCCCCCGCGGGCGGCTCCCGGGGCAGGCATCGTAAAAAATGATCGATCAAATGAGTCGCCTAGGTCACACAGCACTTCCGGATGAGCAACAGAGGGGGCAGGATGAGCAAGTTGACGGCACTGAGTGCCGTCCATAGGCCCGATGGTCGACCCCGAGTGCACTCTCCTGAGCCAATTGGGGGATGGTAGAGACAGTCAGGGCAACCTCGAAGATGAGGCACTACGTCGGTGAGGGAAGACGTGAGCGACAACTCTGTAGTACTGCGGTACGGCGACGGCGAGTACACCTACCCGGTGATCGACAGCACCGTCGGCGACAAGGGCTTCGACATCGGGAAGCTCCGCGCCCAGACCGGTCTGGTGACCCTGGACAGCGGCTACGGCAACACGGCCGCCTATAAATCCGCGATCACCTACCTCGACGGCGAGGGGGGCATTCTCCGGTACCGCGGCTACCCGATCGAGCAGCTGGCCGAGCGCTCCACCTTCCTGGAGGTCGCCTACCTGCTGATCAACGGCGAGCTCCCGACCGTCGACGAGCTGTCGTCCTTCAAGAACGAGATCACGCAGCACACCCTGCTGCACGAGGACGTCAAGAACTTCTACCGGGGCTTCCCGCGTGACGCCCACCCGATGGCCATGCTGTCGTCGGTGGTCTCCGCGCTGTCCACGTTCTACCAGGACAGCCACAACCCGTTCGACGAGAAGCAGCGCAACCTCTCCACGATCCGTCTGCTCGCCAAGCTTCCGACGATCGCGGCGTACGCGTACAAGAAGTCGATCGGCCACCCGTTCGTCTACCCGCGCAACGACCTCGGCTACGTCGAGAACTTCCTGCGCATGACCTTCTCCGTGCCCGCGCAGGAGTACGACCTCGACCCGACCGTGGTCTCCGCGCTCGACAAGCTGCTGATCCTGCACGCGGACCACGAGCAGAACTGTTCGACCTCCACGGTCCGCCTGGTGGGCTCGTCGCAGGCCAACATGTTCGCGTCCATCTCGGCCGGCATCAACGCGCTGTGGGGCCCGCTGCACGGCGGCGCCAACCAGTCCGTCCTGGAGATGCTGGAAGGCATCCGGAACGCCGGCGGCGACGTCGACTCCTTCATCCGCAAGGTGAAGAACAAGGAGGACGGCGTCCGGCTGATGGGCTTCGGCCACCGGGTCTACAAGAACTTCGACCCGCGCGCCAAGATCATCAAGGCCGCCGCGCACGACGTGCTGTCCGCCCTCGGCAAGTCCGACGAGCTGCTGGACATCGCGCTGAAGCTGGAGGAGCACGCGCTCTCCGACGACTACTTCGTCTCGCGCAGCCTCTACCCGAACGTGGACTTCTACACCGGCCTGATCTACCGCGCGATGGGCTTCCCGACCGAGATGTTCACGGTCCTGTTCGCGCTGGGCCGGCTGCCGGGCTGGATCGCCCAGTGGCACGAGATGATCAAGGAGCCGGGCTCCCGCATCGGCCGCCCCCGCCAGATCTACACGGGCGTCGTCGAGCGCGACTTCGTGCCGGTCGAGGAGCGCTGACCCGGAGCCGAGGGTTCGGGCGCGCGGAGGCGTGAATCGCTGAGCGCGGTCGGGTCCTCGGCGTCGGCCCGGCGCCCCGGAGGCGGACCGGGCCACGAGAAGCAAAGCAGAAGGCGCCCTGGCGCCGGTCCCCCCACGGGCCGACGACCAGGGCGCCTTCCCATGTCCCGGTGCGGATTCCCCCCACGGGATCCGGCCGGGCGTCTGTGAGGACAGCGCCTGAATCGCTGTGTACAACAAGCGGTCGAACAGTTGAAGCGGTTGAGCACTTGAAGCGGTCGAACAGTCGAAGCGGTTGAGCAGAACGAGCAGAAGTCGCCGTACCGCTCGGTGTGCGATCTGCCGGGACAGCGCACGCACGGGAGGGCCGCTCAAAGCTTCCCGCTGTACGTGTCCCGGCAACGCATCTCCGGGGAAAGTCCCCCAAGACATTCCCCAGATGTCAGCCGACGCCCCCCAAGACGCCTTCTGACATCGCCAACTTAGACCTTCGAGCCCCCTCGATGGTTACGTTCACATCACTGTGATCTGCGTCTCTTGCATCTGTCCGTTAGATGCGCAAGAGCCCCGATACGGCGACCGGGACTCAAGCGTAAGGATGATGCGCGAGCCTTGTGAAGAGCTTATGTGGTGCCGAGGCAGGACTCTAGAGGGACTTTTACTTCCGCCCGCACCAACCCGCCGGTAATAAAATCGCCGGCCGTCGGCGGAACGTTCCCTCGGCGGAACATCAGCGGAACGTCCGCAGCCGCAGACTGTTCGTCACCACGAACACCGACGAGAAGGCCATCGCGGCCCCCGCGATCATCGGGTTGAGCAGCCCCGCGGCGGCCAGCGGCAGCGCGGCCACGTTGTATCCGAAGGCCCACACCAGGTTGCCCTTGATGGTCGACAGCGTGCGGCGGGAGAGCCGGATCGCGTCCGCGGCCACCCGCAGGTCCCCGCGCACCAGCGTCAGGTCGCCCGCCTCGATCGCCGCGTCCGTCCCGGTCCCCATCGCCAGGCCCAGGTCGGCGGTGGCCAGCGCGGCCGCGTCGTTGACGCCGTCGCCCACCATGGCCACGCTGCGCCCCTCGGCCTGGAGGCGCCTGACGGCGTCGACCTTGTCCTCCGGAAGCACCTCGGCGATCACGTCGTCGGGGTCGATCCCGACGGCCCGCGCCACCGCCTGGGCCACCGCCCGGTTGTCCCCGGTCAGCAGCATCGGCGTGAGCCCCAGCGCCCGCAGCTCGCGCACGGCCTCGGCGCTGGTCTCCTTGACCGCGTCCGCGACGGCCACGACACCGCGTGCCACTCCGTCCCAGCCGACCACGACGGCCGTACGGCCGTCCCGCTCGGCCTCGTCCTTGGCGCGGGCCAGGTCCGCGGGCAGGTCCCCGAAGAGTCGTCCCACGGCCACCTCCAGGCCCTCCACGCGCCCGCGTACGCCCCGTCCGGGCACGTTCTCGAACGCCTCGACCTCCGGGAGCCGCCCGACGCGCTCCTCGGCGCCCGCGGCCACCGCCCGGGCGACCGGGTGCTCGGAGGCGTGCTCCACGGCGCCCGCGAGCCGCAGCACCTGCTTCTCGTCGGCGCCGTCGGCGGCGTACACCTCCTGGAGGGTCATGCGGCCGGTGGTGACGGTGCCGGTCTTGTCGAGGACGACCGTGTCGACGCGCCGGGTGGACTCCAGCACCTCGGGGCCCTTGATGAGGATGCCGAGCTGCGCGCCGCGCCCGGTGCCGACCATCAGCGCGGTCGGCGTGGCCAGCCCCAGCGCGCACGGGCAGGCGATGATCAGCACCGCGACGGCCGCGGTGAACGCGGCGACGGTGTCACCGGTGGCGCCGAGCCATCCCCCGAAGGTGGCGAGCGCGATCCCGATCACGACGGGCACGAACACCGCGGAGATGCGGTCGGCGAGCCGCTGCACCTCGGCCTTGCCGTTCTGAGCGTCCTCCACCAGCCTCGCCATCCGGGCGAGCTGGGTGTCGGCGCCGACCCGGGTGGCCTCGACGACCAGCCGGCCCCCGGCGTTCACCGTCGCGCCGGTGACGGCGTCGCCGACGGTCACGTCGACCGGCACCGACTCGCCGGTCAGCATGGCGGCGTCCACCGCGGACGTGCCCTCGACCACGGTGCCGTCGGTGGCGATCTTCTCCCCGGGCCGTACGACGAAACGGTCGCCGACGGCCAGCTGGGACACCGGCACCCGGACCTCGCGGCCGGCCCGCAGTACGGCCACGTCCTTGGCGCCGAGTTCCATCAGCGCCCGCAGGGCCGCTCCGGCGCGGCGCTTGGAGCGGGCCTCCAGGAAGCGGCCGAGCAGGATGAAGGCGACGACGCCGGAGGCGACCTCCAGATAGATCGTGGACGTGCCCTGGGCGCGGGAGACGGTGAAGCTGAACTCGTCCCGCATGCCGGTCATGCCCGCGTCACCGAAGAACAGCGCCCACAGCGACCAGGTGAACGCGGCCAGCGTGCCGACCGAGACGAGGGTGTCCATGGTGGCGGCGCCGTGCCGGGCATTGGTCCAGGCGGCCCGGTGGAAGGGCAGGGCGCCCCAGACGACCACGGGGGAGGCGAGGGTGAGCGCCAGCCACTGCCAGTTGTCGAACTGCAGGGCCGGGATCATGGACATCAGCACGACCGGGGCGGCCAGCAGGGCGGAGACGGTGAAGCGCTGCCGGTAGGCGGCGAGTTCGGGGTCCTCCGGCGTCGTCTCCCCGGTGGACTCCGGCTCCGGCTGCGGCGGCGCGGGTTCCTCGGCGGTGTAGCCGGTCTTCACCACGGTGGCGATCAGGTCGGCGACCTGCACCCCGGCCGGGTAGCTGACCTTGGCCTTCTCCGTCGCGAAGTTCACGGTCGCCGTGACGCCGTCCATGCGGTTGAGCTTCTTCTCGACGCGGGCCGCGCAGGAGGCGCAGGTCATTCCGCCGATCAGCAGCTCGACCTCGGAGTGGCCGTCCTGGTCCGCCGGTGTGCGGGCGGTGGTGCTGGTCATGTCCGGACTCCAGACATCGGACCGGACCGCGCGGACGCAGTATCAGCTGGTCGGCACGGCCGGTCGGAGAACAGGTGCTGTCGGTCAGACAGTACCGACGAGCTCGTAGCCGGCCTCGTCCACCGCGGCGCGCACCGCGGCCTCGTCGAGGGGGGCCGCGGAGACCACGGTGACCTCGCCGGTCGAGGCGACGGCCTTCACCGAGCTGACGCCGGGGATCTCGGAGATCTCGCCGGACACGGAGCCCTCGCAGTGTCCGCAGCTCATGCCGCTCACCTTGTAGACGGTGGTGACGGAACCCGGGGTGTCGGACTGGGCGGTCATGTCTCTCTCCTCGTCGAGGCGGGTGGGACTGTGGGGGCCCGCGGGGACCTCCACCATGTCCACTGTACCCCTAGGGGGTATTTCTCCAAGGATGCCCGCCGCCGCGGGCCCGCCGGGCCCTCCCTCTAGAGTTCCGCGAGAACGCGGTGATCTCCAGGAGCCGAGGCCAGGGCGTATCCGGACAGGCCCCTGCGCGGACGAACCGGACAGGCCCCTGGGGCGGACGAAGGCGAGGCGGCGGATGCGCGCAGTGGTGTTCGAGCGGTACGGGGAGCCGGCCGAGGTGCGGGACGTGCCGGATCCGCGGCCCGCCCGGCACGGCGTGGTCGTGCGGGTCGAGGCCACCGGCCTGTGCCGCAGCGACTGGCACGGCTGGCAGGGCCACGACCCGGACATCACGCTGCCGCACGTGCCCGGCCACGAGCTCGCCGGTGTCGTCGAGGCGGTGGGCGACCGGGTCACCGGCTGGCGCCCCGGCGACCGGGTCACCGTGCCGTTCGTGTGCGCCTGCGGCACCTGCGGCGCGTGCGCGGCGGGGGAGCAGCAGGTGTGCGAGCGGCAGACCCAGCCCGGCTTCACCCACTGGGGTTCCTTCGCGCAGTACGTGGCGCTGGACCACGCCGACGTGAACCTGGTCGCCGTACCGCCGGAGCTGTCGTCCGCGACGGCGGCCTCGCTCGGCTGCCGGTTCGCGACGGCGTTCCGTGCGGTGGTGCAGCGGGGCCGGGTGGCCGCGGGGGAGTGGGTCGCCGTGCACGGCTGCGGGGGAGTGGGCCTGTCCGCGGTGATGATCGCGGCGGCGTCGGGCGCGCGGGTCGTCGCCGTCGACGTGTCGCCCGGGGCGCTGGAGCTGGCGCGGCGGTTCGGCGCGGCGCACTGCGTGGACGCGTCGCGCACGCCGGACACGGCGGACGCCGTGCGCGAGCTGACCGGTGGCGGCGCCCACCTCTCCCTCGACGCCCTCGGCTCGCCCGCCACCTGCGCCGCGTCCGTGAACGGCCTGCGCCGTCGCGGCCGGCACGTGCAGGTGGGCCTGCTGCCGTCCCCGGACGGCACGACGGCCGTCCCGATGGCCCGCGCGATCGCCCTGGAGCTCGACGTCCTGGGCAGCCACGGGATGGCCGCCCACACCTACCCCCCGATGCTGGAGCTGGTGCGGGCGGGCGTGCTGCGCCCCGATCTGCTGGTGACGTCGACGATCCCGCTGGACGCGGTGCCGGAGGCGCTCGCGGCGCTCGGCACGGCACCCGGAGCGGGGGTGACCGTCATCGCGCCGTGGGACTGATGGCGGCCGGGGGACGGCGCCGGGGAGGTCAGTCCTCCCGGCGCCCGCGGTTACGGGGCCGGGAGGCGACCCAGGCGCGGACGGTGTCGGCGTACCAGTAGGGCTTGCCGCCCTCGACGTGGTCGGGCGGCGGCAGCAGCCCGTGCTTGCGGTAGGACCGCACGGTGTCCGGCTGCACCCGGATGTGCGCCGCGATCTCCTTGTACGACCAGAGCCTTCGGTCGGTCATGAACTGCACCTCCCCGCGCGCACCGCGGTGGCGGCCGGGGGCGGCCGTCGGGGGGACCGGGCGCTGCGCTGGCGATCAGGAACCCTGTGCCCAACGAGACACCGTGACCGGGGGCAGTGGCTGTGCGCCGGGTGTGACGACCCGCCCGCGAATATGCGACATGTGTGACACACGGGTGGCGTTTGTGACACGAGTGCAGCAAAGGCGTACGCGGGCTCACCGGCGCGGCGCGTTGACGCGGGCGTACGTGGGCGATCAGCGATGTGGGCGATCAGCGATGCGGTCCCGGGCCGTGTCCGGGCTGCGGGCCTGTGCGGTGGGTCCGAGCGGCGGGCCGGTCGGCCGGTGAGCCGGCGCGGCGGACGGGCCAGGGATTCCCCGAACATGGCAAGCGCTGTCAAAGGACTCGTCCGAATGTCTGGACAAACCATTGACACGACTGACCGTGCGGAGCTACAAACGCCGGAGAGCCGATGCGAAGGGAAGCCGATGGCGTACGACCTGATCACCATGGGGCGGATCGGGGTGGACCTGTACCCCCTGCAGACCGGTGTCCCGCTGCCGCAGGTGACGAGCTTCGGCAAGTTCCTCGGCGGCTCGGCGGCCAACGTGGCGGTCGCCGCGGCCCGCCTGGGCCGCCGCAGCGCGGTGATCACCCGGACCGGCGACGACCCCTTCGGCGTCTACCTCCACGAGGCCCTGAAGGGCTTCGGCGTGGACGACCGCTGGGTCACCCCGGTCCCCGGTCTGCCCACGCCCGTCACGTTCTGCGAGATCTTCCCGCCGGACGACTTCCCGCTCTACTTCTACCGGCAGCCGAAGGCCCCCGACCTGGAGATCGACGCCCACGAACTCGACCTCGACGCCGTCCGCGAGGCCCGCGTCTTCTGGGTCACCGGCACCGGTCTGAGCGAGGAGCCGAGCCGCACGGCGACGCTGGCCGCCCTCGCCCACCGGGCCAAGGCCGGCACCACCGTCTTCGACCTCGACTGGCGCCCCATGTTCTGGCGCGATCCCGACGCGGCCCGCCCCTTCTACCGGGAGGCCCTCCGTCACACCACCGTCGCCGTCGGCAACCTGGACGAGGTGGAGGTCGCCACCGGCGTGCGCGAGCCGCACGCCGCCGCCCGCGCCCTGCTGGACGCCGGCGTCGAACTCGCGGTCGTCAAGCAGGGGCCCAAGGGCGTCCTCGCCGTCGACAGCAGGGGCGGGACCGCCGAGGTGCCCCCGCTGCCGGTCGACGTGCTCAACGGCCTCGGCGCCGGCGACGCCTTCGGCGGCTCCCTGTGCCACGGCCTGCTGGAGGGCTGGGACCTGGAGACGGTCATGCGGCACGCCAACGCGGCCGGCGCGATCGTCGCCTCCCGTCTGGAGTGCTCCTCCGCCATGCCGACCACGGACGAGATCGAGGCCGCCCTGAAGGCCGGAGCGGTCCGGTGAGGGCCGGCCGCGTCACGGGCACCCACCCCGAGGACACGCGCACCGCAGGCCCCGCGCCCGCCCGGGTGGACGTGGCCGAACTGGTACGCATCCGCGCCCGCCACCCCGAGGCGATCGCGGAGGCCGCCGCCCGCCGCACCCGGCGCCCGCTGCTCGGCGACACCGGCCGGCTGATGATCGTCGCCGCCGACCACCCGGCCCGCGGCGCCCTCGGCGTCGGCGACCGCCGGTTCGCCATGGCCGACCGCGCCGACCTGCTCCGGCGCCTGTGCCTGGCCCTGTCCCGCCCCGGCGTGGACGGCGTCCTCGCCACCGCCGACATCCTGGACGACCTGCTGCTGCTCGGCGCCCTCGACGGCAAGGTCGTGATGGGCTCCATGAACCGCGGCGGCCTGCAGGGCGCCCGCTTCGAACTCGACGACCGCTTCACCGGCCACCGCCCGGAGGACATCGACCGCCTCGGATTCGACGCCGGCAAGCTGCTGCTGCGCATCGACTACGACGACCCGGGCTCCCTCGCCACCCTGGAGTCCGCCGCCCGCGCCGTGGACGCCATGGCCGCGCGCCGGCTCCCCGTCTTCGTCGAGCCGTTCATCAGCCGCCGCACCGACGGCGGCGGACTGCGCAACGACCTGTCCGCCGAGGCGGTGACCAGGTCCATCGCCATCGCCTCCGGCCTGGGCGGCACCTCGGCCTACACCTGGCTGAAGGTGCCGGTCACCGACGACCCCGACGAGATGGCGGAGGTCATGGCGGCCTCCACGCTGCCCGCGGTCCTGCTCGGCGGCGACATCGGCGACGGAGCCGAGGACCGGGCGGCGGCGTACGAGAAGTGGCGCCGGGCCCTGCGGCTGCCGACCGTGCGGGGCATGGTGGCCGGCCGTTCGCTGCTGTACCCGGCGGACGGCGACGTGGCCGCCGCGGTGGACGCCGCCGTGGACCTGCTGTGAGGCCGCCGTATGAGCGACATGGGCGACATGAACGACATGAGCGACGAGCCGCGGGTGCTCCCGCGACACGTCGGATGTACCGTGCAAACAGGTTCTGAGGAACCACAACTCCCGGACGGGGCAAGCGTGTTCGCGTCGGACACCGGCGCGGCGCACGCCCCCCGAGACCTCCGGGTCCAGATCGCCTCCGGCGCGGGAGACCGCTTCGCCCTGGCAGGAGCGAAGTGCGAGCGACGACTCCCCGCCCGCTACGGCCCCGCGCCGGAGGTCCCGAACGGCTTCGGCCGCACACGCGTGTCTCCCCGGCGTGAAAGCGCACCCGACGGCTTTCACCCGGACCGTACGGAGGGATGACGATGACGGTGCAGACCTCGACGACGAGGCTCACGGTCGCCCAGGCGCTCGTGCGCTTCCTGTCCGCCCAGTACACCGAGCGGGACGGCGTACGGCGCCGGCTCATCGGCGCGACCTGGGGCATCTTCGGCCACGGCAACGTGGCGGGGATCGGCCAGGCACTGGTGGAGTACGCCGCCGACATGCCGTACCACCAGGGCCGCAACGAACAGGCCATGGTGCACGCGGCGGTCGGCTACGCCCGCCAGTCCGACCGGCTGTCCACGCACGCGGTGACGACCTCCATCGGTCCGGGCGCGACCAACCTCGTCACCGGCGCCGCGCTCGCCACGATCAACCACCTCCCGGTCCTGCTGCTGCCCGGCGACGTCTTCGCCGGCCGCCCCGCCGACCCGGTGCTGCAGCAGCTCGAGGTCCCCCACGCCGGCGACGTGTCGGTCAACGACTGCCTGCGCCCGGTGTCGAAGTACTTCGACCGGATCACCCGCCCGCAGGCGCTGATCCCCGCGGCTCTGAACGCGATGCGCGTGCTCACCGACCCGGTGGACACCGGCGCGGTCACGCTCGCGCTGCCGCAGGACGTGCAGGCCGAGGCGTACGACTGGCCCGCGGAGTTCTTCGCGGAGCGCACCTGGGCCGTCCGCCGGCCCGGCCCCGACCCGGCCGAGCTGGCCGACGCGGTCCGGGCGATCCGGGCGGCCCGCCGGCCCCTGGTCGTCGCGGGCGGCGGGGTGCACCACAGCCGTGCCGAGGAGGCCCTCGCGGAGTTCGCGGAGGCCACCCGCATCCCGGTCGCCTCCACCCAGGCAGGCAAGGGCTCGCTGCGCCACGACCACCCGCAGGACGTCGGCGGCGTCGGTCACACCGGCACCGCGACCGCGGACGAACTCGCCCGCACCGCCGACCTGGTGATCGGCGTCGGCACCCGCTACACCGACTTCACCACCGCCTCCGGCACCCTGTTCACCGGCGACGGCGTCCGCTTCCTCAACGTCAACATCGCGCCCTTCGACGGCCACAAGCTGGCCGGCCTGCCGCTGATCGCGGACGCCCGCAGCGGGCTGCAGGAGCTGACCGAGGCGCTGGAGATGCACGACCACCGGGCCGCCGACTCCTACGTCGCGGAGTACACCGAGGACAAGGAGCGCTGGGAGCAGCGCGTCGACGCCTGCTTCGAGGCCGAAGAGCCGGACGTGCGGCCGACCCAGCCGCAGCTCCTCGGCGCCCTGGACGCCGTGGTGGACGAGACGGACGTGATCGTCAACGCGGCCGGTTCGCTCCCCGGCGACCTGCACAAGCTCTGGCGGACCCGCTCCCGCGACCAGTACCACGTCGAATACGGCTACTCCTGCATGGGCTACGAGATCCCGGCCGCGATCGGCGTGAAACTGGCCGCCCCCGACCGCCCCGTCTGGGCGCTGGTCGGCGACGGCACGTACCTGATGATGCCGACGGAGATCGTGACGGCCGTGCAGGAGGGCGTCGCGATCAAGGTCGTCATCGTGCAGAACCACGGATACGCCTCCATCGGCGGCCTGTCGGAGTCGGTGGGCGGCGAACGGTTCGGCACCGCCTACCGCTACCCGGCCGGCGACGGCACCTACACCGGCGCCCCGCTGCCGGTGGACCTCGCCGCCAACGCGGCCAGCCTCGGCATGCGCGTGCTGCGCGCGAAGACCGTCGGGGAGCTGCGCGAAGCGCTCGCCGAGGCCCGGGCCGCCGACACACCCACATGTGTCTACGTCGAGACCGAAACGGCAGACACAGTGTCGGGCGCGCCTCCCGCGCAGGCCTGGTGGGATGTACCCGTGGCCGAGACCGCGACCCGCTCGTCGGCGGTCGAGGCACGAGAGCTGTACGAACGGCACGTCTCTACCCGACGCCGCCATCTGTGAAGGAGATACCTGGCATGACGAAGATCGTCAACCACTGGATCGGCGGCAAGACCGTCGAAGGCGCCTCGGGTACGTTCGGGCCGGTCACCGACCCGGCGACCGGCGCCGTCACCACGAAGGTCGCCTTCGCGACGGTCGACGAGGTCGACGCGGCGGTCGCCGCCGCCAAGGACGCCTACGCGACCTGGGGCCAGTCCTCGCTGGCCAAGCGCACGGAGATCCTCTTCCGCTTCCGCGCCCTGCTGGACGCCAACCGGGACGCGATCGCGGAGCTGATCACCGCCGAGCACGGCAAGGTGCACTCCGACGCCCTCGGCGAGGTGGCGCGCGGCCTGGAGATCGTCGACCTGGCGTGCGGGATCACCGTGCAGCTCAAGGGCGAGCTGTCCACGCAGGTCGCCAGCCGCGTCGACGTGTCCTCGATCCGGCAGCCGCTCGGCGTCGTCGCGGGCATCACGCCGTTCAACTTCCCGGCGATGGTCCCGATGTGGATGTTCCCGATCGCCATCGCCTGCGGCAACACCTTCGTGCTGAAGCCGAGCGAGAAGGACCCGTCGGCGTCGCTGAAGATCGCCGAACTGCTCGCCGAGGCGGGCCTGCCCGACGGCGTCTTCAACGTCGTGCACGGTGACAAGGTGGCCGTCGACCGTCTCCTGGAGCACCCGGACGTCAAGGCCGTCTCCTTCGTCGGCTCGACCCCGATCGCCCGCTACATCCACACCACCGCCTCCGCCAACGGCAAGCGCGTACAGGCCCTGGGCGGCGCGAAGAACCACATGCTGGTGCTGCCGGACGCCGACCTGGACGCGGCCGCGGACGCCGCCGTCTCGGCCGCCTACGGCTCCGCCGGAGAGCGCTGCATGGCCATCTCCGCGGTCGTCGCGGTCGGCTCGGTCGGCGACGAACTGGTGGAGAAGATCCGCGAGCGCGCCGAGAAGATCAAGATCGGCCCCGGCAACGACCCCGCCTCCGAGATGGGCCCGCTGATCACCGCCGTCCACCGGGACAAGGTGGCGTCCTACGTCACGAACGCGGCCGCCGAGGGCGCCGAGGTCGTACTGGACGGCACCGGCTACACGGTCGAGGGCTTCGAGGACGGCCACTGGATCGGCATCTCGCTGCTCGACAAGGTGCCGACCACGGCGAAGGCCTACCAGGACGAGATCTTCGGCCCGGTGCTGTGCGTGCTGCGCGTCGACACCTACGAGGAGGGCCTGGCCCTCATCAACGCCTCGCCCTTCGGCAACGGCACCGCGATCTTCACCCGGGACGGCGGCGCGGCCCGCCGCTTCCAGCTGGAGGTCGAGGCCGGCATGGTCGGCGTGAACGTCCCGATCCCGGTCCCCGTCGGCTACCACAGCTTCGGCGGCTGGAAGGACTCCCTCTTCGGCGACCACCACATCTACGGCAACGACGGCACGCACTTCTACACCCGCGGCAAGGTCGTCACCACCCGCTGGCCCGACCCGGCGGACGCCCCGACGGGCGTCGACCTGGGCTTCCCGCGCAACCACTGAGAGTCACCCGCAGCCCTTGGTGGGGCCGTCCGATACCCGGACGGCCCCACTTTTTTTCCGGCCGCGCTACGGTTACCGTACGGCTGAAAGTGGCCCGTTTTGCGGTCTTGACGCAACGTTAACGCTCGATGAACCGCTCGGCGGCAACGGAATCCGTAGGTAAACGGCCATTGACGTGATGGTTTTCGTCGGGGTTCCATGCTGGCACCGGGAGCGGACGTAGAGACCAGGACGCGATCCGCCGGAGGCGATAGCGCGCTCCCGACCCACACCCTCAGTCGTACAAGTCGATCGGACCTGTTGCATGACCGACACGCTCCGCCCCGCCGAGACCGCCGCCGCAGCGGCGGCGGACAGCCCCCAGAAGCTCAAGCGCTCCATCGGTGTGGTCGGCGGGACCCTGCTGACGCTCTCGTGCGTGACACCGGCCTCCACGCTGTTCGTGGTCGTCCCCGACCTGTTCGGCTCGCTCGGCACCGCCACCGCCCTGACGGTCGCCATCGGCTCCCTGCTCTGTATCGCCGTGGCGTTCTGCTACTCCGAGCTGGGCACCCTCATCCCCAGCGCGGGCGGCGAGTACGCCATGGTGTCGACGATGGCCGGGCGGCTCGCCGGCTGGCTGGTCTTCGTCCTGTCCCTGCTGGTGGTCATGATCGTCCCGCCGGTGATCGCGATGGGCACGGCCGACTACCTCGCCCCGATCGTGCACCTCGACCCGGCGATGACCGGCGCCGGCGTGATGCTGCTGGCCACCCTCGCCGGTCTGCTCGACCTGCGCGCCAACGCCTGGATCACCGGCATCTTCCTGGTCCTCGAGGTCATCGCGGCGGCCGTGGTGGCCTTCCTCGGCTTCGCCCACGGCGAGCGCGGCGCCGGCAGCCTGGTGTCGATGCAGGTGGCCGGCACCGACGGCCACGCGGACACCGTGACGGCCATGATGGTGGTCTCCGGCCTCGCCATCGCCCTCTTCATCACCCAGGGCTTCTCGACCGCCGTCTACCTCTCCGAGGAGCTGGAGCACCCGCGCCGCAACGTCGCCCGCACGGTGCTGGCCACCCTCGCCATCTCCACCGTGATCATCCTGGTCCCGGTCGCCGCGATCACCATGGGCGCCCCCGACATCGCCGCGCTGACCGGCGGCGACATCAGCTCCATGGTCACCGCCTGGTCCAACTCGGCCGTCGGCACCTTCGTCAGCCTCTGCGTGGCCCTCGCGATCATCAACGCCGGCATCGTCATGGTCATCCAGAACTCCCGCGTTCTGTTCGCCTCCGCCCGCGACAAGGCCTGGCCCGAGCCGGTCAACAACGTCTTCTCGCGGCTCGGCCGCTTCGGCTCCCCCTGGGTCGCCACGCTCGCGGTCGGCGTCCCCGGCGCGCTGCTCTGCTTCGTCAACCTCGACACCCTGTACGGCGTGACGGGCGTCTCCGTCACCGGCATGTACCTGCTCGTCGCGGTCGCCGCGCTGCTGTCCCGCCGCGGCCACCACAAGCACACGCCCGCCTGGCGCATGCCGCTGTGGCCCGCGGTGCCGGCGCTGCTGATCGTGGTCCTGGCCTACGTCCTCAGCCAGCAGGAGACCGGCTACCTGCTGTGGACCGGCGGCATCACCGCCGTCGCCACCCTGTACTGGGTCCTGTACCTGCGTCCGCGCAAGGACACCCGCTGGCTGGTGTCCCTCCCCGAGGACGCGCAGGCCTGAGCCCGGCAGCCCGGCAGCCCGGCAGTCCGGCGTACCGCGACCGTGGTACGCCGGCCCCGGCCCGTACTCCCGGGGGAGGGCCGGCGGCTCACCCCGGGGTCTGCCCCGGTCGCCGGCGCCGGCCCGTACCGTTGACGCATGGATCTTCGACTGCCCCGCGTGCGAGGGCTGCTGCGGAGGCCCCGGAGGCTGCTGGCCGCCGGGGCCGCCGTCGTCGTGCTCGCCGGTGCCGGCACCTGGACGGCCGTCGCCTCCGACGACGCCCCCCGGGTGCGTCGCAGCGACCGGGTGATGGCCGTGGACGGGGTGCGCCTGGACACCTCGTACTTCACCGCGGGCCCGGCCGGCCGCCGCCCGGCCGTCCTGCTGGCGCACGGCTTCGGCGGCAGCAAGGCCGACGTCCGGCAGCAGGCCGAGGACCTGGCCAGGGACGGCTACGCGGTGCTGACCTGGTCGGCGCGCGGCTTCGGCGCTTCCACCGGGAAGATCGGGCTGAACGCCCCCGACGCCGAGGTCGCCGACGTCTCCCGGCTCATCGACTGGCTGGCCACCCGGCCCGAGGTGCGGCTCGACAAGGCGGGCGACCCGCGCGTCGGCGTCGCCGGCGCCTCCTACGGCGGCGCGGTCTCCCTGCTGGCCGCGGGCTACGACGACCGGGTGGACGCCATCGCCCCCGCGATCACCTACTGGAACCTGGCGGACGCCCTCTTCCCGAACGGCGTCTTCAAGAAGCTGTGGGCGGGCGTCTTCGTCAACACCGGCGGCGGCTGCGCCAGGTTCGAGACCCGGCTGTGCCGGATGTACGAGCGGGTCGCGCAGTCCGGCACCCCGGACGCAGCCGCGCGCTCCCTGCTCCAGGCCCGCTCGCCGTCCGCCGTCGCCGACCGCATCAAGGTGCCCACGCTGCTGGTGCAGGGCCAGACCGACTCCCTCTTCCCGCTCGGCCAGGCCGACGCGGCCGCCAAGGCGATCCGGGCGAACGGCGCCCCCGTCGACGTCGACTGGATCGCGGGCGGGCACGACGGCGGCGACCTGGAGACCGGCCGCGTGCAGGCGCGCGTGCGCGCCTGGTTCGACCGCTACCTGAAGGACGACCGGCGCGCCGACACCGGCCCGGCCTTCCGCGTCACCCGCACCGGAGGCGTCGACTCCACCGACGGCGCGGCCCGGCTGCGGGGCGCGAGCGGCGACGCGTACCCCGGGCTGGCGAGCGGGCGCCGGACGGTCGCCCTGACCGGACCTGGGCAGAGCTTCGCCAACCCGGCCGGCGCCGGCCCGCCCGCCGTCTCCGCCCTGCCCGGCCTCGGCGGCCTGGGCGGCCTGGCCCAGCTGTCGTCGCTCGGCATCGGGGTGTCGGCCGACTTCCCCGGCCAGTACGCCCGGTTCGAGTCGGCGCCGGTCCGCACCGACCTACGGATCACCGGCTCGCCGACGGTCACCGTCCACGTGCGCTCCACGAGCGACACCGCCGTGCTGTTCGCCAAGGTGTACGACGTCGGTCCCGGCTCGGGGCAGCCGGTGCTGCCCGCCCAGTTGGTCACGCCCGTCCGCGTCGAGGGCGCCAAGGCCGGCAAGGACGTCACGATCACCCTCCCGGCGATCGACCATGAGGTCCAGCGCGGGCACCGGCTGCGCCTGGTCCTGGCCTCCACCGACCTCGGCTACGCCTCCCCTGCGGCCCCGGCGACGTACACCGTCTCCGTGCGCGGCGGACTGCGGGTCCCGACGGCGCCCGGCGTGCGGACGGCCGCCGCGCCGCTGCCCGCGTGGGTGTGGTGGCTGCCGCTCGCCGGCGCGGCGGTCGCCCTGGCCCTGCTGCTGACCGGCCGCCGCCGCACCGCCGCCGCGGCCCCGGACCCGGCGCTCGACGGCGTCCCGCTGCAGATCACCGGCCTGAGCAAGCGGTACGCCGGCGCGGCGGACCGGTACGCGGTCCGCGACCTGTCCTTCCGCGTCGAGAAGGGCCAGGTGCTCGGCCTGCTGGGCCCGAACGGCGCGGGCAAGACCACCACCCTGCGCATGCTGATGGGCCTGATCAGGCCCGACGCCGGCGAGATCCGCGTCTTCGGGCAGGCCGTCCGCCCCGGCTCCCCGGTGCTCTCCCGGGTCGGCGCGTTCGTCGAGGGCGCGGGCTTCCTGCCGCACCTGTCCGGCCGGGAGAACCTGGAGCTGTACTGGCGGGCGACGGGCCGCCCGCCCGAGGACGCGCACCTGGACGAGGCGCTGGAGATCGCCGGCCTCGGCGACGCGCTGGCCCGCGCGGTGCGCACCTACTCGCAGGGCATGCGCCAGCGCCTCGCCATCGCCCAGGCCATGCTGGGCCTGCCCGACCTGCTGATCCTCGACGAGCCGACCAACGGCCTCGACCCGCCGCAGATCCGCGAGATGCGCGAGGTGATGATCCGGTACGCCGCCGCCGGCCGCACCGTGATCGTCTCCAGCCATCTGCTGGCCGAGGTGGAGCAGTCCTGCACCCACCTGGTCGTCATGGACCGCGGCAGGCTCGTCCAGGCCGGCCCGGTGCACGAGATCGTCGGCTCCGGCGACACCCTGCTGGCCGGCCTCGCGGCCCCCGTTTCCGACCCGCTGATCGAGAAGGTGGCGGCACTCCCGGGCGTGCGCTCGGCGGTCCGCACCCCGGAGGGCCTCCTGATCCGCCTGACCCCGGATCCCGCTCCCGCGCCCGCGCCCGCCCCTGCCGGGGCGCCGGTCGGGGCGCCGGACGTGGCACCCGAGTCCGTCGGGGCGACGGAGGCCGGGAGGCCGGTCGCGTCCGTGCCCGTCGGGACGGCGGACGCGCCCGCGTCCGGCCGGACGCCCGAGGCGCCCGGTGCTGTGGCTGCCGCGCGGCTGCTGGCCGAGCTGGTGCGGCTCGACGTTCCGGTCGCCTCGCTCGGCCCCCACCGGCGTCTGGAAGACGCCTTCCTCACCCTGATCGGAGGCTCCGCATGAGCACGCTCGCCGGGCACGGCCCGTCCGCGCAGTCCGCCTCCGGTTACCGGGCCGGCCGCACCCTGCCCGTCCGCGTCGAGCTGGTCCGGCAGTTCAAGCGGCGCCGTACCCTGATCATGGGCGGCATCCTCGCCGCGCTGCCGTTCGTGCTGCTGGTCGCCTTCGCGATCGGCGGCGACCCGGGCGGCCGCAACGCCCAGGTGACGCTGATGGACACGGCCACCGCGTCCGGCGCCAACTTCGCCGCCGTCAACCTGTTCGTGTCGGCGGGCTTCCTGCTGGTGATCCCGGTGGCCCTGTTCTGCGGGGACACGGTCGCCTCCGAGGCGAGCTGGTCCTCCCTGCGCTACCTGCTGGCCGCGCCCGTGCCCCGGGCCCGCCTGCTGTGGTCGAAGCTGGTCGTCGGGCTCGGACTCAGCCTGGCGGCCATGGTGCTGCTGCCCGTGGTGGCGCTCGCCGTCGGCACGGCCGCCTACGGCTGGGGCCCGCTGGAGATCCCGACCGGCGGCGCGCTGGAGCCGGGAACCGCCGCCCAGCGGCTGGCCGTGGTCGTGGCGTACCTCTTCGTGTCCCAACTGGTCACCGCCGGGCTGGCGTTCTGGCTGTCCACGAAGACCGACGCCCCGCTCGGCGCGGTCGGCGGAGCGGTCGGCCTGACCATCGTCGGCAACGTCCTGGACGCCGTGACGGCCCTCGGCGACTGGCGCGACTTCCTGCCCGCGCACTGGCAGTTCGCCTGGGCGGATGCCGTCCAGCCGAACCCCGAGTGGTCCGGCATGATCCAGGGGACGGCGGTCTCGATCACGTACGCGCTGGTGCTGTTCGCCCTGGCCTTCCGCGGTTTCGCCCGCAAGGACGTGGTCTCCTAAGGGCGATGCCGTTCGGTCAGCCGGCTGGTGGGCTTGGCGAGGGGATGTGCTCGACCCGGATGGTGGTCTTGTGGGTTCGGTGGTCGAGTCGCGGTCGACGGCGCGGTACCCATCGAACCGAACATCCGGTCCTGACGTTGCACGGACTGTACGGATGCAGCACCCACTGCACAATGAATCGGAGAGTCAATGCTCAAGGCGCGTATTGCCGCCGGGCTCGGAGCAGCGTCGATGCTGCTGCTGGCCAGTGCACCTGCGCAGGCTGCCAGCTGGGACCCGGCGCATCACTCTGTCCGCAACTGGGCCACAGGGAAGTGTCTGAGCGGCAGTGGCCGCGCGGTCGCCCAGGCCGACTGTGGCACCCCGGTCTCAGGAGGCACTCGATCCACGGACTGGACGTATATGGATCTGGGCACTACGTCGAGTTCCCTCATGCATCGCTACCTGCTCAAGAATGAAGCCACAGGCCTCTGTCTTGACACCAACGGGAGCGATGTCTACCTTTCCGGATGCGTCTCCGCCGATCCGGGCCAGCGCTGGCGGTTCAGCGTCCCCGACGCGGGCTACCAGGGGTTCAGCTCCGACATCACCGACGGCAGCACCCTCCGCTTCCTGACAGGCTGGAACACGGGCGGTGTCTCATTGTCCGAGTCCGCGGACCAAGCTTATAAGCAGTATTGGGCCATCAGCTGATGGGCCTTGATGCCGGATCCTGAATACGGTGTACGCAGCTCGGGTCAGCGTGGTCGACGACTCCTCGAGCGCAGCCTCGAAGGTGATCGGGCTGCGCAGCACCTTCCTCGCCCCCACAGTGATTCGGGTCCCTCCTCGAAGGTCCCGAACAGGTCGCCGCGTCGGGAAGGTCACCGCCGCAGGTGGCGGTAGCCGTAGCTCTCGCTCGCTCCAGCCGCCGTCGCGACGGGTGCGCTCGCTGTTCTGACGCTGACGCCCCTGCTGCAAGGGCAGCGCTGCTGCCGCGGGTTCTGCGGCAGCAGTGCCATTCACATGCATGCGCTGCTTCAGGCGAAGATCTTCGCGGACATGCACCCGTCGGCGAACGGACGGCCGACCATGCCACCACGGACTCCGGACGCACGCTCAGGCAACTCCAGCGGGTACTTCCTCGGGGCAGGCATCGTCAGAGCTCCTCTCGTAGGCCCTGTCTGACCTGCTGTCACCTCTCCCCGCATCTCGGGACACACTCCCGGCCGGAATCAACTCCCGGCAGGTCTCCCACACATCCGGCCCGGCCGTATTTCCGGCCCGTTCCCCATCACCACGGAACGAGTCTGGCCCCGCCGCTCACGCGGCGGGGCCAGAACCCCAAGATCTTCATGAGCCTTCTGGCCAGGCGGGTCGTGGCCCGGCCCCAGGTCGACGGAAGGTCACCCACCGGTCTCGGCGGGCCATGATCGTGGCCGTGTCGAGACCCATCCGCAACTCCCCGTCCCGCACGCTTCCGCCCCCTGCGGCGTCACAGTCAACGACAAGGGACACAGACGTCAACTCACCCAGGGGGCAAGGAAGATGGAGCAGCACCGCACAGCACCGCCGGGCGTCCCGCGTCCGCGCACCCGGCGGCTGCGCCGCACCCTGCTCGCGCTCACGGCCGCGGGCGGCCTGCTGCTGACGGCGGCCTGCAGCGCGGGTGAATCCGGTGGCAGCGCCACGGACGGCCGTGAGCACGGCGCCCTCCCGCCCGCGCCCGCCCCCGGCGAGAGCGGCGGCGAGCAACGGCAGGACGGCACGGCCCGCGAGGACGGCCCTTCCCGGGACCTCGTCTCCACCTTCGCCCTCGACGTCGACACCGCCTCCTACGGCTATGCGCGCCGCACCCTCGCCGAGGGACGCCGGCCCGACCCGTCGACCGTCCGCCCCGAGGAGTTCGTCAACAGCTTCCGCCAGGACTACCGGCGGCCCGACGGCAACGGCTTCACGGTCACCGTCGACGGCGCCCGCACCGACCAGCGCGACTGGTCGCTCGTCCGCGTCGGCCTCGCCACCCGCCCCGCCGGAACGGGCGGCGAACGCCCGCCGGCCGCCCTCACCTTCGTCATCGACGTCTCCGGCTCCATGAGCGAACCGGGCCGCCTCGACCTCGCGCGGAAGTCCCTCGGCACGATGACGGACCGGCTGCGCGACGACGACTCGGTCGCGATCGTCACCTTCAGCGACAAGGCCGAGACCGTCCTGCCGATGACCCGCCTCGGCGGCCACCGCGGCAGGGTCCACGACGCGATCGACGGCCTGGAGCCGAGCTACTCCACCAACCTGGGCGCCGGCGTCAAGACCGGATACGCCACCGCCGTCGAGGGGCGCCGCGCGGGCGCCGTCAACCGGGTCGTCCTCATCTCCGACGCCCTCGCCAACGACGGCGACACCGACCCCGACTCGATCCTCGACCGCATCGCCGCCGCCCGCCGCGAGTACGGCATCACCCTCTTCGGCGTCGGCGTCGGCAGCGACTACGGCGACGCCCTGATGGAGCGCCTCGCCGACAAGGGCGACGGCCACACGGTGTACGTGTCCGACGAGGCCGGGGCCCGCACGGTCTTCAGCGAGCAGCTCCCGCGCAACATCGACCTCACCGCCCGCGACGCCAAGGCCCAGGTCTCCTTCGACCCGGCCACGGTCGCCGAGTTCCGCCTCGTCGGCTACGACGACCGCCGGGTCGCCGACGACGACTTCCGCGACGACCGCGTCGACGGCGGTGAGGTCGGCCCCGGCCACACGGTCACCGCCCTCTACGCCGTACGCACCAGGCCCGGCGCCGACGGCCACCTCGCCACCGCGACCGTCCGCTGGCTCGACCCCGCCACCCGCGCCCCGCACGAGCGCTCCGGCGACCTGGAGACCGGCGCGCTCCACGACACGCTGAGCTCGGCGAGCCCCCGCTTCCAGGTCACGGCCGTCGCCGCCTACTTCGCCGACGCCCTGCGCGCCGGAGCCGACCGCGGCCGCACCCTGCCCGGCGCCCCCGGCCTCGCCGAACTCCAGGACACCGCGTCGGCGCTGGCAGACCGGACCGAGGACGAGGACGTCCGCCACCTGGCCGAAGCGATCCAACAGGCCCACCACACCGACGGCTGACGCCGCCCCCAGGCCCAACCGCCGACGCCCGTCCCGGCCCTCGGACCTCCGACCCCCGGCCTCCGGCTGCCGGCCCCCGGCCCCGACCCCGGTCCGGGCTTCCGGCCCCCAGGCCCTGACCGCGGGCCATGGCCCCCAAGCCTCGGACCGCCGACCCCGCCCCCGACTCCGACCCCGACCGCAATCCCGGCCCCGGCGTCGGGCTCCGGGGCCCCAGCCTCGGGCCTCCGGCCCCAGCCTCTGGGCGATCGGCCGGGCTTCCGGCCCCAGCCGCAGCTCCAGCCCCGGCCTCCGGGCTTCCGGGCCCGGGCCTCGGACCTCCGGGCCCAGCCCGGCCTCCGGGCGTCCGGCAGGGTCTCAGGCTTGCCCCAGGCCACCGGTCTCGGGTCGCTGGCCTCCGGTCCCAGGCCCCGGCTTCGGTCTTCAGGACTCCCGGTCTCCCGACCACCGGCCAGCGGCCCCAGCCCCCGCTTCGGGCCTCCGGCCCCACCGAGCCCTTGGGCTCCCGGGCCACAGGCCCCGGCCACCGGCCCCGGACCCTGCGCTCGGGCCCCCTCCCATGGGCCCCTGGGCGTCCGGCCCCACCGAGCCCTTGGGCTCCGGGCCACCGGCCCGGGCACCCTGCCTCCGGGCCCCCGGTCTCAGCCCCGCCTGCAGGCGTCGGGCCCGACCCCGGTCTTGGGCCACCGGGCGTCCGGCCCCGACTCCGTGCTCCGGCCGGCGGGTCTCCGACCCCGGCCTCGGCGCACCGGCCAGCGGCCCCCGCACCGGCCGGCCCCCCAGCCCCCGCCGCGGATGCGGCCCGACCCATTGACCTTTGTTTACGCGTGGGTAAGTTGACTCCGGAGTAAGTAAGTTCGAGCTGTCCGTCGACGCCGCGACCTGGAGCCGTCATGGGTGTACGCAAGGATCTGAAACGGGCGAAACGGCGCACGGACCTGGCCGCGCGCGCCGAGGTCGAGCTTGTGCGGGACGGCACCGGCACGGTGCGCGAGGTCCGCACCGCCCCCATGGCCGCGCCGGTCACCACCGGCAGCACCGCCGACCTGCCCTTCACCAACGCCGCCGAGGCCCCCGACGCGGTCGTCCTGCGCCGCAGGCGCGAGGCCGGCTGGCAGCCGGTGACCGCCGCCGCGTTCGCCCGCGAGGTCACCGCCGTGGCCAAGGGACTGATCGCCGCGGGCCTCGAACCGGGCGGCCGGGTGGCCGTGATGTCCCGCACCCGCTACGAGTGGACCGTCCTGGACTTCGCGATCTGGGCGGCGGCCGGCCAGACCGTGCCCGTCTACGCCACCTCCTCCGCCGAGCAGGTGGAGTGGATCGTCCGCGACTCCGGCGCCCGGTTCGTCGTCGCCGAGACCGCGGCCAACGCCGACACGGTGACCGTCGCCACGGCCGCCCACCCGACGCCGCCCCGGGTGTGGCAGCTGGACGCGGACGCGCTCGCCGACCTCACCGCCCTCGGCCACGACGTGCCGGACGCCGAGGTCACCAAGCGCCGTACGTCCCTCACCCCCGGCACGATCGCCACCGTCTGCTACACCTCCGGCACCACCGGACGGCCGAAGGGCTGCGTGCTCACCCACGCCAACCTGCACGCCGAGGCCGCCAACACGGTCGAGCTGCTGCACCCCATCTTCAAGGAGGTCACCCACCAGACCGCCTCCACGCTGCTCTTCCTCCCGCTCGCCCACATCCTCGGCCGCACCCTGCAGATCGCCTGCCTGATGGCCCGCATCGAGGTCGGCCACTGCCCCAGCATCAAGCCCGACGAACTGCGCCCCGCACTCAAGGAGTTCCGCCCGACCTTCCTCGTCGGCGTCCCCTACCTCTTCGAGAAGATCCACGACACCGGCCGCGCGACCGCCGAGAAGCTCGGCCGCGGCGCCTCCTTCGACCGCGCGCACCGCATCGGCGTCCGCTTCGGCGAGGCCCACATGAACAGGTTCCTGGGCCGGGGCAAGGGGCCGGGCCCCGGTCTCTACGCCGCCTGGGCCCTGTACGACCTGCTGGTCTACCGCCGCATCCGCAAGGAGATCGGCGGCCGCACCCGCTACGCCATCAGCGGCGGCTCCCCCCTCGACCACGACCTCAACCTGTTCTTCTACGCGGCCGGGATCATCGTCTACGAGGGCTACGGCCTGACCGAGACCAGCGCCGCCGCCACCGTCGTCCCGCCCCTCGCGCCCCGCCCGGGCACCGTCGGCCTGCCCGTGCCCGGCACCGCCGTACGCATCGCCGACGACGGAGAGGTGCTCATCAAGGGAGGCGTCGTCTTCGGCGCGTACTGGAACAACCCCGCCGCCACCGACGCCGTCCTGGACGACGGCTGGTTCGCCACCGGCGACCTCGGCTCCCTCGACGAGGACGGCTACCTCACCATCACCGGCCGCAAGAAGGACATCCTCGTCACCTCCGGCGGCAAGAACGTCTCCCCGGCCGTCCTGGAGGACCGGCTGCGCAGCCGCCCGCCCGTCGGCCAGTGCATCGTCGTCGGCGACAACCGCCCCTTCGTCGCCGCCCTGATCACCCTCGACCCCGAGGCCCTCGCCCACTGGCTGGCGGTCCGCAAGCTGCCCGCGGACACCCCGATGTCCGAGCTGGTGCGCGACCCGCGGATGCGCGCCGACGTGCAGCGGGCCGTGGACTTCGCCAACCAGGCGGTCTCCCGCGCGGAGTCCATCCGCGCCTTCGCCCTCGTCGAGGGCGAATTCACCGAGGAGAACGGGATGCTGACGCCTTCTCTGAAGGTCAAGCGACACGCCGTGCTCGACGTCTACGCCGACGACATCGAGGCGCTGTACGGGGGCGGCGGCCGCTGACCGCCGCCGGGACACACCGAGGGCGGGGCCGCCGGCCGGCGACCCCGCCCTTCGTGGACCGCGTCAGCGCTCGCTGGCGGCGGAGAACAGCGACACGTCCTCCAGCAGGTGCGACAGCGCGCCGTCGCGCTTGGCCTGCGTGGAGTTCTCGGTGCACTGCTGGTTCAGGTCGTCCGACAGGAGCGGCACGTCCTGCAGGACCGTGGCAGGGCCCGGGCCGGCGGCCGCCACGGGGATGTCGTTCACGGCGATGCAAGGCTTGTTGAAGGAGCCCTGGATGAGGGCCATCTGGGGGCTCATGTTGCCGTACGTGGCGGAGTTGCCGTAGTTCTGCATCGCGCCGTTGCCGTTGGCCACGGTCGGGCCGCTGTCGTCGCCCAGGGCCATGGCCTGGGGGGCGGCCGCGGCACAGGCTCCCATGACGGAAGCGGCGACAGCCGCCGACGCGAAGACCTTCTTGATCATTGCTCAGTCCTTTCCGAAGAAACCCCGTTCACCGGAGCCCTCTGGACAACTCCGTGCGGACGGTGCGGTTTCTCCGGTTCACCCGGTCGGCGGACACGGCGAAGCGCGGCGGAACCATTGCGCCACGGCTGTCGCCGGATATTCGAGGCGGTGCGGCCAACCGGGTGAACGCCCGCAACCAATTCCGCCGGGCCCGGTTGTTGTGGCCGTAGGACAGTGCGTCGCTACGAGGAAAGGAATGCGAAGTGCTCAAGAAGGCAATGGCCGCTGCGGCGACCGCCGCTTCTGTCATCGGCATGTCGGTCGCGGCCGCTCCCATGGCTCTTGCCGCGGGTGACGACTCGGGGCCGACCGTGGCCAACGGCAACGGCGCGTCGTCGGCGTTCGGCAACTCGGCGACCAAGGGCGACATGAGCCCGCAGCTGTCGTTCATCGAGGGTTCGTTCAACAAGCCGTGCGCGGCGCTGAACGACATCGACGTCGCGGCCGCCGGCCCGGGCCCTGCCTCGGTCCTGCAGGACGTGCCGCTCCTCTCGGACAAGCTGAACCAGCAGTGCGCCGACAACTCCACGCAGGCCAAGCGCGACGGCGCGCTGTCGCACGTCCTGGAGGACATCGCCGTCCAGTCGCTGATCCGCGACTGAGGCAGTCCGTCCCGTGAACGGTGCGGCGGCCCGCGGACTTCCCCGCGCGGGCCGCTCTCCGTAACGCACTGCTCCTTACGAAGGAGCGACGTCCCACGGCGCGATGCGTTCGGATGAACCGATCGTGTTCCGCGATTCCCTTCCACCTCTGCCGTCAATTCCTGGTGTGCAGATGCGGGTCATGGTGCGAGCCGTTCCTGTTGTGCTCGCTCGGTCTAGGCCGTCATCGAGGCATGACCCCAGAGAAGGGATAGCAATGAAGAAGACCGCTGCCGTTGTCGCGGGTGTTGTTCTGGCACTCGGTATGGCCGCCCCCGCCTTCGCCGACGACGACACGATCGGCGCGGCCATCGGTTCGTCGGGTTTCCTCTCCGGCAACGTGCTCCAGCACCCGGTCCACAACCAGCTGAACGTGTGCGGTAACCAGCACAGCTTCCTCAGCCTGCTGAACGCACCGACGGTCTGTGTCAACCGCTGACGACGTGTGATCCCGGCCGTCCCGGCCGGGTGAGGCCGGTCCCGGGCACCTTGCTGTGCGCCCGGGGTCGGCCTTTCCCATCTCTCCAAGGAAGACCACGACAATGCGACAGACCTTGAGCAAGGGAATGCTGGCGGCCGCCGCTGCGACGACCCTTCTGTCCCTGTACGGCGGCCACGCCTTCGCCGATGCGGACAGCGACGCAGTGGCCGCGGGTTCGCCGGGCGTGCTGGCCGGCGACAACGTCCAGAACCCGGCCGACACGCAGGCCGACGTCTGCGGCACCACCGTCGACGGGCTAGCCGCACTCGACCCGTCCTTCGGCAACGCCTGTGCGAACACGTCGGGTGCGGACGACCACGGTCCGCAGGACACACCGCCCGGCGACGACGCCGGGTACGGGGACGACGCCGGGTACGGGGACGACGCCGGGTACGGGGACGACTCCGGCTACGGCGACGACTCCGGTCACGGCCACGAGACGCCCCCCGGCCAGGTCACGCCGGCGCCTCCCGGCGGTCAGCCCACCCCGGGGCCCACCGGGCCCACCGGGCCCACGTCGCCTCCCGGCGGTCAGCCCACCCCGGGCCCCACCGGGCCCACGCCGCTGCCCTACGGTGGCGAGGAGACGCATCCCGGCGGTGGGTCCACTCCCGCCCCGCCCTACGGCGAGGACCGCGCCCTGCCCGGCAGCCAGGGCACCAAGGCGTCCTCCGCGGACTCGTCCCAACTGGCCCACACCGGCGGCGGCGTCGGACTGGCCGCCCCGGCTGCCGGGGCCGCCGTGCTGCTGGCGGCCGGAGCCGTGCTGTACCGGCGAGGCCGCCCCGCGTCCCGCCGGTAGCGCGCCGGGTGCCGGACGCGGGACCGTCCGGCACCCGACCTCCGCGGCGCTACGCGGTGCCGCCCGGCAGCGGGACGGACGACGACCCGGTGGCTCCGCTGCCCGTGGTCTGCCGGACGATCGTGCCCGGTCCGCCACCCGCGCGCAGCCGTCGCCGCACCCCTCGCACCAGCGCGCCCGCCGTGTAGGTGGCCCCGTGCACGAACCGCATCGCCGGGCCGAAGCCCGAGGCCGTGACCAGCCCCGCCATGAACAGGCCGGCGTACGACGACTCGAAGTCCCGTCCCACCTCCGGCGATCCGTCGGCCACCGTGGTCAGCGCCCCGCGCAGGTCGTCCGAGAGCAGGCCCAGCCGGTCGCACCTGGCCGTGAAGCCGGTGGCCGCGATGACGTGCTCGGTCTCCAGGGACCGCTGCGACCCCGCCGCGCCTCCCCGGCCCACCAGGTCCAGCCGGACCCCGCCGGACACCGGCCGGGCCGCCGCGACCTCATGGCCGAGCAGCACGTCCACCGCCGGCTCGACCCGGTCCCGTACCCACCAGGCTCCGGCCGGACCGAGCGCCGTCGCCGCGATCCGGGCGCGCGTCGATTCCGGCAGGCGCCGGAAGAGACCGGGCCGCTCGGAGTAGAACCAGTTCCGCCAGCCGCAGCCCAGGCCGCTCTGCGGTGACCGGACCGTCTGCCACCAGGGGCGTTCCCAGGGCGGCGGCACGTCGTTCCAGCACAGCCGGCCGGCGCGGGCCAGCACCCGTACCCGCGCGCCCTCCTCGGCGAGGATGGCCGCCGTCTCCAGGGCCGCCTGGCCGCCGCCGATCACCGTGACGTCCCGGCCCTGGAACCGGGCCAGGTCGCTGTGGTGGCTGCTGTGCGAGACGAGGGAGGCGTCGAGTCCGCGCAGGGCGGCCGGGATCTCGACGAAGGGCATGACGCCCACCGCGAGGGCCACGGTACGGGCGTGGAGCACCTGCCCGTCGTCCGTGACCGCCTCGAATCCGCCCGGACAGGGCGCCACCCGGGTCACCGTGCGCTCGTCCACCTCCGGTACGGCATGGCGGGCGAACCACAGGCCGTACTCGGCGAACATGTCCAGCGGGATCGGGTGCCCGTGCCGGGCGGTCACGCCCTCGCCCGCGCAGTACACGTCCAGCCGCCACCGCCCTTCGGGGTCCGAGAGGTTGGAGGCCCACGGCTCCGACTTGAGGAACATGCCGCGGGGCATGTTGTCGCGCCAGGACGCCATGGGCCGGCCGAAGACGCGCAGGTTCAGCCCGGCGGCCGCGGCGTGGGACGCGATGGACAGGCCGTAGGGGCCCGCACCCACCACCAGCAGGTCGTACATCAGCAACTGCTCGCTTTCTCGTCGTCGGTCAGGCCGGCGACATCGTTCGGTTCGTTCGGGTCGGTCGGGTGGGTCGGCTGTTCGGTCGGCTGTTCGGTCGGGTGGGTCGGTTCAGGGGGTGAAGGGGTCGGCTGGGTCACCTGGTTCCGGGTCTGGTTCTGGTTCTGTCGGGTCCCGGCCCGGTGGGCCGGCTGGGGGGTGCCGGTCCGGACGGCCGGGCCGGCCAGGCGGTCCCGCAGGCGCCGGGAGACGTGGCGGCCCCACAGCGGCCACAGCGCGCGGCCGGGGGAGGGGTCGTCGGCGGCGTGCCAGGCCAGTTCGCGCCCGGCCGGGGCGGGCCGCAGCGCGGTCAGCGGCGCGTAGTTCTCCACCACGAACTCCCGCCCCGGCACGGGCACCCCCGGGGGCAGCGGCCGGTGTGTCAGGTCCAGGTGCAGGGCGCGGACCACGTCCAGACCGGCCGCGTCGGCGAAGAGGCGGAACTGGGCGCCGGGCCGGGGGTTGAAGTCGAGCAGGTGGTAGCGGCCGGTGGTGCCGCAGCGGCGGAAGTCGAGGTCGAGGATGCCCCGGTAGCCGAGTGCGGCGCTGAGGCGCTCGGACAGCGCCTGCACCTGCGGGTTGGGCGTCCAGCGGCCCACCGCCGTCAGGCCCGCGCCGCGCGGCCAGGACCGCAGCTTGAGGCCGGGTCCGCCGCCGCGCATGCCGCCGGCCCGGTCGGCGTACCCGTGGAAGAACCAGTCGCGGTGCGGCCCGGGCGGCAGGAAGGCCTGCAGCAGCAGCCGGCTGCCCGCCTCCGCCGAGCGCAGGAACAGATCCCGCGCCTCCCGTGCCGAGCCGACCACGACCGTGCTGCGCAGACCGCTGCCGGGGGGCACCAGCCAGGGGCGGCTCCACTTGGCCACCACCGGCAGGCCGAGCCGCCCGGCGTCGGTGGCCGCCTGCCGGGGGCTGTCGGGGACGTGCGTCTGGGGGTGCGGGACGTCCAGGTCCGCGCACACGCCGGCCAGCGCGGCCTTGTCGGCGACGCGTTCGGACAGCGTGGCGGGCAGCGCGGGCAGCAGATAGGAGGGGGCGAGTTCGTCGCGCAGCCGGCCCACCGCGAGGGCGCTCGCGTCGTCCATCGGGATGAGGACGGCCGGGCGCGGGATGTGGGCGGCCACCCGGTGCAGGGTGACGGCGATGTCGTGGGCGGACGCGCCGGGCGGCGGCGGGGGATGGATCTGGCGCACGTAGCGCGACCGGGACAGGGGACTTTCCGTGGTGTCGGCGACCACGTGCACATCGATCCCCGCTCTGCCGAGCGAACGCACGGCGCCGAGCGTGCCGTGGTGAAAGGGATTGCGGTCGATGCGCAGCAGAACGGCCGGCACGCGGGTGTCGAAAAGCGACGCGGACATGGTGTCTTCTCACTCGATAGCCGTAGCGGCGGTGGCGTACTTCCGATTCGTGTGACTGAGTGTCAGTAACAGAAGTTCGGTGATGGACGGCCGGCGCCGGAAATCGAGCGCCGGGGATTCAGTGGCAGGAGATTCAGTGGCGGAGATTCAGTGACGGAAATCCAGCGCAGCACGAGGACGGAGAAGGGAGCAGGAATGGCCACACAGCAGCGGCGCCCTTGGTCCGGGCGGCCGGCCGTCGTCGTGGCGGCGGTCGCCGCGACGGCCGTTCTGGCGTCCGGTCCTGGTTTCGCCGCCGGCTCGGGAACGGATCGGGTCGCCGGTCCTCTCGCTCCCGCGCCGACGTCCCAGGCTCCGCCGCCCGCCGCTGCGGCCTCCGCCACGCCGCCCCCCGCCACCCGGCCGCCCGCCGTGGCGCCGCGGGACGAGGACGTCCCTGCCTTCGGCGCCTACCTCGACTACGGACCCCTCGGCGTGGCGCGCATGGCCGCCCTCAGCCACTGGCTGGGCGGCGCCGAACTGCGCGTCGGCCACACCTATCTGCCCGGCGACCACTGGCGGAACATCGAGGGAGCCCCGGGCTTCCTCGACATGTGGGCGGACTGGCGCACCGAGAAGGCCGACCGGATGCTCGTCCTGAACGTGCCCATGCTGGAGCGCAACGAGGGCGGCGTGCCCGACGACGAGGTGCGCACACTGCTGCGCGAGGGCGCGGCCGGCGCGTTCGATCACCACTTCAGGGTCCTCGCCGAGCGACTGGTGCGGCTGCGGGTGCCGGACACGGTGATCGTGCTCGGCTGGGAGATGAACGGCATCACGTACACCCATCGCTGCGGGCCGGACCCGGAGGCCTGGAAGAAGTACTGGAACAGAATCGTCACCACCATGCGTTCGGTGCCGGGCCAGAAATTCCGGTTCGATTTCGCGCCTACCCGCGGCCGGGACGCCGTTCCCTGGACGCTGTGCTATCCGGGGGACGACACGGTCGACATCATCGGCATGGACGCGTACGACCAGCCGTCCGGACTGTCGTTCGATCAGCAGGTGAAAGAGCCCTACGGACTTCAGGACCACGTGGATTTCGCCAAAGCCCACGGCAAGCCCATTTCCTATCCCGAATGGGGACTCTTCCGCAACGGCGACAACGCCGAGTACATGAAAGGGATGCTCGCCTGGATGGACGAGCACAAACCGCTCTACAACACGCTGAGCGACTACTGCCCGCACGGCGTGTGGCAGTGCGCCGCCAACCCGAGGGCCTCCGCGGTCTACCGCTCCGTGCTCTCCGGACGCACCGGCGACCCGCTCCTTCCGCCCCCGGTGCCCGGCCTGCCCGCCTACCCCGTTCCGGTGATTCCGGTACCGGGCCTGCCCACCCACCCGGCCGACGCACCCGCGCCCCCCGCACCGCCGCGGTCGCCCGACTGCTCGCCGATGGACCTCGGCGAGTGGGTCGAGTACTGGATCGGCGGGAAGGTGTGCCTGCTCCTCGACCGGTGGTCCCGTGACCGGTGACCCCGCGGCGGCGGGACGGTCACGCCCCGCCGCCACCGCGTTCCCTCCACTTCCGCAGGAGCTGCCCGCCGCGGTGCCGGGCGGCGACCGCGCTCACGGCCGCCGCGAGCAGCGGGGCGGTGTGCGGGCGGGCCAGCAGCAGCCGCCGGTTGGCCACCGGTACCGGACGCCAGTGGTGCTTGTACGGCTCGTCGCCGCGCAGCAGGCTCAGCGTGCCGGAGCGGACGTGCTCGGTGCACGCGTCGAGCAGCATCACCGCCACGTCGGCCTTGCGCTGCCGCAGGCACGGATGGGCGCCGTACAGGTAGCCGCCGGTCAGCCGCCGCGACAGCAGCGTCAGGTCGACGGCGACCACGTCGTCGTCGAGCCGGAACTCGGTGACGACCGCGTCCCCGGAGCGCACCATCGGCCCGACCGCCCGCACGAGGTGCTCGCCGAAGCGTGGCCGCAGGTGCTCGGGGGTCACCCTCCGGCCCTCCCACTGCAGCCGGTGCAGCTCCAGCAGCCGCCGCACCGCCTTGTCCACCTCGTCCGGGCCGACGGCATGACGCTCGACGCCGAGCGCGGACAGCTTGCGCAGCTTGGCGCGCACCCGCTGGGCCTTCGCCGACGGCAGCCGGGCGACCAGCTCGTCCATCGGCACGCCGGGCAGCTCCAGGCACAGCGAGTCGTTCATCCGGTGCCGGGGCCCGCGCCAGCGCTCGTAGACCCGCTCGGCCGCGGCGCCGGGCCGCACCTCGCGCAGGTCGATCAGCGCCGTGCCGGCACAGACCGCCAGGGCCCCGCTCAGCGCGGCGACGGCCGCCTCGCCGCGCCCGTCGTCCAGCAGCACGTCGCCGTAGTCGGAGATCGCCCCGCCGAGCGGCACCAGCGCGGGCACCGGACGCCGTACGCGCATCAGCGGCGCCGCCGCCACCAGGTCCGCGCCGTCCCGCACCACGAGCAGCCGCAGCCGGCCGGGCCTGCCGTAGCAGCGCCACCAGGAGTGCAGCCAGGCGTGACTCTGGAACGGGGTCGCCGACGCACACCGCCGGTACAGCCGGTCCCAGTCCGGGGCGAGCCGCGCGAAGGCGGCCTCGTCGGTGACGAGCTGCGTCGTGTACCTCACAGCTGCCCGTGGGAGTCGGCGGCGACGGCCGGACCGGGCACCGCCGCGGACCGTTCCCGCTCCCCCCGCTCCCGCGGCCGGACCAGCAGCACCAGCCCGCCCAGCAGCCCGCCCGCGCTCGCGCCGACCAGACCCGTCACCGTCGCCGAGGGCGAGGACGGCTCGGCCGGTTCGGTGGCGCGGGCGAACGACTCCAGCGTGACGTTGGTGTCGGACTTGGTGTCCTGCGCGTGCCGGGTCACCGCCCGGGAGACCGCGTTGGCCATGTCGGCGGCCAGGTCGGGGCGGGTGGAGGTGGCCGTGATCGCGACCATCGGGGCGTCCGGCGAGGTCGCCGTCCGCACGCTCTCCTTCAGCGTCCGCACCGGCACGCCCGCCCACACCTGAGCGTCCCCGAGCACCGCCAGCTGGGTGGCGACCCGGCCGTAGGCCTGGGCGAAACCGAGCGCGGAGGCCGGGTCGGCGGTCTTCGTCGGCACGGCGACGACATAGCTGGTGGCCGTGTAGGCGGGCGGCTCGGCGAGGCCGTACGCGCCGCCGATCAGGCCGCCGGCGAGGACGCCGGCCGCGAGCACGGACCAGGGCGGCGGCGTCAGGCCGCGGAGGAACGCGACCGCGCGGCGCGTTCCGGCGGGGTGGTCGGTCATGAGGAACTCGCTCCCAGGAGTGAGGGGGTCAACGACGGGGACACCGTGGCCGTGTACACGTCCATCAGCCGTGCGGCGCTGCGGGTGATGCAGTAGTGGCGGGCCGCGTCGGGCGCGGCGCGCGGCCCCGGGTCCCGCGCACGGGCCGCGGCCACGGCGGCGGCGAACTCCGCGGCGCCGCCCCGCACCCGGCGCGCGCCGGACGCCGCGTGCGGCGGCAGGTCCTCGAGCGCCGGGCAGGAGGCGTACAGCACCGGCAGCCCGGCCGCCAGCGCCTCGACGATCGCCAGGCCGAAGGCCTCCTCCGGGGACGGCGAGGCGAGCACGTCCATGGCGGACAGCAGCGAGGGCAGGTCCGGGCCGGGGCTGCCGTCGGGCACGCAGGGGCGCTCGCCGGTGAACAGCACCCGGTCGGCGACGCCGGCCTCGTGGGCGGTGCGCCGCAGGACGTTCTCCTCCGGGCCGCCGCCGACCAGCACCAGCCAGTGGTCGGGCGGCAGCTGCGCCAGCGCCCGGACCAGCACGCCGAAGCGCTTGCCCGCGGTGAGCCGGCCGATGCCGCCGACGACGCAGGCGTCCTCCGGCAGCCCGAGACGCCGGCGGGTGCGGTGGCGCCGGGCCGGGTCGAAGCGGAAGCGGGCCAGGTCGACGCCGTTGGGCACGACCTCGATACGCGGCCCCGGCACACCCCAGCGCCTGAGCCGCTCGGCGACCGTGGGGGAGACGGCGACGGTCCGGCTGCCGAGGCGCTCGCTGGCCAGGTACAGCCCGCGCACCCCGGCACTGAGCCGGCGCCCCTCCATCTGCGAGTCGCCCAGCGAGTGCTCGGTGGCGACGATCGCCCGGACGCCCGCGAGCCGCGCCGCCAGCCGGCCGTAGACGCAGGCGCGGTAGAGGTGGGTGTGCACCAGGTCGTAGCCGCCCTGGCGGATGAACCGCACCAGGCGCGGCAGCGCGGCCAGGTCGCGGTTGCCGGCCATGCCGAGGTGCACCACCCGCACCCCGTCGGCGGCCAGCCCGACGGCGACCGCGCCCGGGTTGGTCAGCGTCACGACGTCGCAGTCGACCGGCAGGTGCCGCAGCAGCAGCCGCAGCTGCTGTTCGGCGCCGCCGACGCCGAGCCCGGTGATGACGTGGAGCGCCCGCATGTCACAGGCCCCCTACGGGGCGGCGGCGCAGCCGGTGCAGCCGGTGCTTGAGGAAGAGGCGCACGGCGGTGTCGTTCTGGCCGATGTGGACACGGGGCAGCGCGTGCGGCCCGGTGAGCGGGCCGGGGTCGATGGCGCAGGCGTACGCGTATCCGGCGTCCCGTACGGCGTCCACCGCGCGCCGGTCGACGGTGCCGTACGGATAGCAGAAACCGGCGACCGGAGCGCCCGTCAGCTCCGCCAGCAGCGAGCGGCTGTCGCGGACCTCGGCGGTGAGGGTGGCGTCGTCCGCCCGGGTGAGGTCGACGTGGGTGAGGCCGTGCGAGCCGATCTCCACGCCCGCGGCGGCCGCCTGCCGGATGCCGTCGGCGGTCAGCAGGGGCTTGCGCGGGCCCAGTGGGTCCCAGGCGTTGTCCCCGCCGAGCCGGCCGGGCAGGACGAACAGGGTGGCGCCGCAGTCGAAGCGCCTGAGCAGCGGCAGGGCCGTGTCGACGAAGTCGGCGTACCCGTCGTCGAAGGTGAGCCCGACCAGGCCGCGGCCCTGGCCGCGGGCGCGGGCGGCCAGCAGGTCGGTCATGCCGACGCCGCGCAGGCCGCGCCGGCGCAGCCAGCGCAGCTGCTCACGGAGCCGCTCGGGCGTCACCGTGATGCGGTACGGGTCGTCCGAGCAGTCGCCCACGGAGTGGTACATCGCCACCCACGGGACGGGGCCCGCGGCGAGGCGTCTGCCGGTGTCGGGGGAGTCAACGGGAACGGCCATCGGTGAGCCTCCGGGTGGCGGAACGGACGAGACGGAGCGCGGGTTCGATGCCCTGGACGTCCAGGGCCCGGCCGAGCAGGACGAAGACGGCGGCCACGACGGCCCCGCCGGTGACGAGTGCGGGCAGGGGGGAGCCGATGCCGTGCGCGGTCAGGGCGCCGGCCGCCGCGGCGGCCAGCGCGGCGCACACCGGCCCGCCGAGCCCGGCGAGCACCTCACGGCCGCGGATCGGCACGCCCCGGGGGCCGCCGGCCGGACCGGCCAGCAGCAGGGCGGCGGTGAGGGTGATGCCGGCCGCGTTGGCGACGGCGATGCCGCACACCCCCCAGACCTCCACGGTCGCGGCGCCGAGGCCCGAGGTCAGGAGGATGCCGGCGCCCATGGCGCCGGCCGGGTACCAGGTGGGACGGCCCGCCGAGAAGTAGGAGCGGACCAGCACGCCGACCAGGGTCTGGCCGAGCAGGCCGAGCGCGTACACGCGCATCACGCCGGCCGTGGCCGCCGTGTCCGCCGTCGTGAACGCGCCACGCTGGAAGAGGAGTTCGACGATCTGGGGCGCGCAGGCGAGCACCGTGGCGGTGCCGAGCAGCACCAGGCAGGCGGCCAGCGCGACGTCCCGCTCCACCCGGTCGCGGGCCCGCTCGGTGTCGCCCTCGGCCAGGGCCCGGGCGACGACCGGGAAGGTCACCGTGCACAGCATCAGCGACAGCACCATCGGCATCTGGGCGACCTTCTGGGCGTAGTTCAGGTGCGAGATGGCGCCGGCCGGGAGGCGCGAGGCGAAGAAGCGCTCCACGAGGGTCTGGGACTGGCGGCACAGCGCGAAGAACAGGACGGAGCCGACGAGGCCGAGGTCCATCGGACGCGGTTCGTCCGCCCCGGCGCCGCCGGCCAGCGCCTTCCCGCGCAACTGCCGCCACAATGCCGGGAGTTGGACGGCCACCATCAGGCAGCCGCCCGCCGCGACCCCGGCCGCCGCCGAACGCACGCCCCACCGCCCGCCGAGCACGAGCATCCCGGTGATGATGCCGGTGTTGTAGGCCACGTAGATCGCCGCCGGGGCCAGGAAGCGGCGGTGTGCCCGCAGGGCCGCGCTGCAGTACCCGGCCAGGCCGAAGCTCAGCACACAGGTCGCCGTCAGCCGGGTGCAGTCCACCGCGAGGGCGGGATCGGGCAGGCCCGGGGCGAGGGCCTCGACCAGGTAGGGAGCGGTGCCGACGAGCAGCGCGGACACCGCGACCAGGGCCAGCGACAGGCGGGGCAGCGTGGCGGCGACCAGGGCGCGCACCGGGTCGCCGGGAGCGCCCTGCGCGCGGCGGGCCAGGGCCAGGCTGAACGCCGGGATCAGCGCGAACGCCAGCCCGTCCTCGATGAGCAGCGTGGAGGCGAACTCCGGCACCGTCCAGGCCACCAGGAACGCGTCGGTCTCGCTGCCGGCCCCGAACAGCCGCGCCAGCGCCTGGTCCCGCACCAGCCCGAGCAGCGCCCCGGCGACCGACAGCGCGGCGGTGACCAGCGCGGCCTTGGCCAGGAAACGGCGGGAGACGGAGGAGCCGGGGGAGGAATCCGAGGAGGCGGGGGAGGCCGGAGCGGTGGGCGAGGCCACAGGTGCCGGGGCGGTCTCCGGGGCCGTGTGGCCGGGGGCGTGGGGGTCGGCGGGGGCCGGGGCGGGGTCGTGCAGGGCGGTGGGGGTGCGCGGTGCGGGAGGCGGCGGCTTCGGCGTCATCGGGCGGCCGCCTCCTCGGCCGGTGCCGGGGCCGGCGCGTCCGGCGCGGTGCCGTCCGCGCCGCCGTCGGCCAGCGCCCACCAGGCCACCAGCCCGAAGCACACCGCCGTCAGCACCGTCGACGGCCCGCCGATGTCGGCGTAGGCGAAGTCGACCAACTGCCAGACCAGCAGCCCGCAGGCGACGAGCCCGCAGTCCAGCCCGCGGCCGCTGCCGTGCGCCCGCCGCAGTCCCCGCAGCGCGCACACCAGCAGCGCCACCCAGCTGCCGACCAGGGCGAGGACCCCGAGCAGGCCCTGTTCGGCCAGCACCAGCAGGTACATGTTGTGCGGGGACAGCAGCGGCTGCCTGCGGAACGCGGCGCCCGCGCCCTCCGTGTCGCTGGCCGACGACAGCGCCAGCGAGGCGTGCGCGTCCCGGTAGTCGGGGAAGCCCTTCAGCCCCACGCCGGTCAGCGGGCGCTCGCGCCACATGTCCACGGCCGCCGCCCACATGGTGTACCGGTCGACGACCGACTGGTCGGGCGTGTCGGTGACCTGCGCGATGCTGCCGATGCGCTCCTGCAGCGGCGTCGTACCCGCCCCGAACCCGCCCACCAGGACCACGCCCGCGGCGACCAGGGCCGCTCCCACCCGCAGCGCCCGCCGCAGCCCGGACAGCACGAGCAGCACGCAGCAGGTGACCGCCGACGCGATCCACGCCCCCCGGCTGAAGGACAGCGCGAGCGGCAGGACCAGCGCCGCCGCGCACCCGGCCGCCACCGCCCGCTGCCGTACCGGGCTCCGGCCCAGCGCCAGACCCAGCGCGCTCACCAGCCCGAAGGAGACGACCGTCGCCATGCCCATCACGTCCGTCGCCCCGAAGGTGCCCACGGCCCGGATGTCCTCGCCCTGGTAGGAGGCGCCGGTCCCGGTGAGGTACTGGTGCACGCCGATCGCCCCCTGCCACCCGGCGAACCCCACCAGCGTCCAGGCCAGCAGCCGGAAGTCGCGCCGGCCGCGGATCAGCAGCAGGACGGCGGCCGGGACGAGCACGAAGACCTGGAGGTAGCGGCCGAGGCCGGTGATCCCGGCGTCCGCCGACGCGGCCCCCGCCGCGGCGACCGCCAGGCCGAGCACCGGCAGGCCCAGCACCACGCCGGCGGTACGCGTGAGGGGTCGCCGGCGCTGCCGTACCAGACCGATCGCGCAGAGGGCGACCACCAGCCCGGAGAGCGCGTCGGCGGGACGGGCCCCGCCCGCGCCGCCCGGCCCGGCCGGCAGCGCGAGCACGGCGATCACCGCCGGCACCGACAGCAGGGGAGCCAGCGAGCGGACCCGGGGCAGGGAGACGGGCAGGACCAGGCTCATCGGCTTAGCTCCCGGTGGGACGCACGATGGCGACAGCGGTGCGCAGCAGGATGCAGACGTCCTGCCACAGCGACCAGTTGTCGATGTAGGCGTTGTCGAAGCGGGCCCGGTCCTCGATCGAGGTGTCACCGCGCAGACCGTGGATCTGGGCGAGCCCGGTGATGCCGGCCCGCATCCGGTGGCGGGCCGCGTAGCCGGGGTAGGTCTCGCTGAACTGCGCGACGAAATAGGGGCGTTCGGGGCGCGGACCGACCAGGCTCATGTCGCCCAGGAAGACGTTCCACAGCTGGAGCAGCTCGTCCAGCGAGGTGCGCCGCAGGAACCGGCAGAACCACGACATGCGCTCCTCGCCCGCCACGCTCCACCGGGTCGCGGACTCGTGCTCGTCGGCCGGGCGGTGGGTGCGGAACTTCAGCAGGGTGAAGGGGCGGCCGTCCTTGCCGATGCGCTCCTGCCGGAAGACCACGCCGGGTCCCTCGCCGAGCCGCAGCGCCACCGCGCACACCAGCAGCAGCGGGCTGACCAGCAGCAGCAGGGTCCCCGACACCGTCACGTCCAGCATCCGCTTGCCCACGTCGCCGCGCCGCCGCCGCGCGCCCAGGTCGAGCCGTCGGCAGGCGAACCCGGCGAGCTGCTCGCGGCTCGCGTACGCCGGGGAGTCCGCGTCGACCTCCCACACCGCGCATCCGCACTCGGCGAGCGCCACCAGCAGCGGCCCGTGCTGGGTCCGCACCGACGGGTGCACGGTGAGCACGTCCCGCACGCCGTTCTGGATGAGGGCCCGCTGCACCTCCTCGCCCGTCGTGAGCACCGGCAGCCCGTCGGCGCCGTCGGACTCCTCGGACACGATGCCCACCGGCCGCACCCCGCAGCCCGGGTTGCGCAGCACGGCGGTCGCCACCCGGCGCGCGGTCGGCGCGGGGCCGACGACCAGGGCGGCGTGCGGCCGGCGCAGCAGCGCGACGCGCCGCCGCCAGTGCACCAGGCCGCGGCCCGCGCAGGCCGCCGCCGACTGGAGCAGGAAGCCCAGCAGCAGGATGCGCGCGGACAGCGCGTGCCATGGGGCGTACGCCGCGACGAGCGCCGCCGGCGTCGTCCAGGCCACGGCGATCCGGCCGCAGACGCCGGGCAGTTCGTCCAGGACGCCGGTCACCGGCCGGGTGGGGCGCGGGCGCAGCAACAGCGTCCCGGCCACCAGCAGGGCGGTGAGCAGCAGGCGGTGCCGGGTGCCGACGAGCACGACCGCGCCGAGCGCCGCCGCCGTGAGGTCCACGGCGAGCAACAGCACGGGCGAGGCGGGCCGCGCCGACGCGCGGGGGGTGGGGAGACGGAGGCCGGCGGCGGCGCCGGGCGGCGGTGGCAGGAGCGAGAGCGGGGAGGATCCCGGGTCCCGTGGCTGGCCACCGGGGGAGGGGACGGTGCTTTCCGCGGTCACGAGTGAATGGACTCCCTGCACTCGGTGGGCTCGACGCTTTGGGTCGTTCGGTTCGCATGCGGGCCGTCCCGGCCCGCACCGGCCCCCGCTTCTTCGACGGCGGCCCCCGCTTCTTCGACGGCGGCCCCCGCTTCTTCGACGGCGGCCCCCGCTTCTTCGACGGCGGCCCCCGCTTCTTCGACGGCGGCCCCCACTTGTTCGAGGGCGGCCCCCGCCTGCTCGCAGACAGGTCCCGCCTGCACGGCGGCAGGTGCTGCCTGTGCGGCGGCAGTTGCCGTCTGTGCGGCGGCAGACGTCGCCTGTGTGGCGGTAGCCCCCGCCTGTACGGCGCTGGGCCGCGCCCCCTTGTCGCCGGGCTCCGCCTGCTCGACGCCGGGCTTCGCCCGCTTGGCTGTCTGCCCTGCTCCGTCGGGAATGGGCTCTGCCTGCTGGGTGCTGGGCGTCGCCGTCTTGGCTGTGTGCGCTGCCCCCTCGGCGATGGACTGGGCTTGCTCGGTGCTCGGGCCCGCACCCTTGGTGCCGGACCCTGCCCCCATGGCACCTGCCCCCACGGCGCTGGCCCCCACGGCGCCTGCCCCCACGGCGCTGGGCCCCGCCCCTTCGGCGGCAGGTACCGCCGACACGGCGGATGGCGCCGCCTGCACCGTGGCGGGTACCGCTTCCACGGCGGTGGGCGCCGCCTGCACCGCGGCGGGTACCGCTTCCACGGCGGTGGGCGTCGCCCGCACCGCGGCAGGCACCGCTTCCACGGCGATGGGCGCCGCCCGCACCGCGGCAGGCACTGCCTGTACGGCGGCAGGATCCACCTGCACGGCGATGGGCGCGACCCCGAGCAGGTCGCGGTACACGTCCGTCACCGCTGCGGCCGCGTGCCGCACGTCGTGCGTGGACAGGACGTGCCGACGCCCCCGGTCCCCGAGCGACTCGCGCAGCGGCGGGTCGAGCAGCAGCCCGGCGATGGCCGCGGCGAGTGCCACCGGGTCCTCGGGAGGCACCAGGCAGCCGGACACGAGCTCCGGCGGCAGGCTCTCCCGGGCGCCGTCCACGTCCGTCATGACCACCGCCCGCCCGCACGCCATCGCCTCCAGCGGAGCGAGCGCCATGCCCTCCCAGCGCGAGGGCAGCACGACCAGGTCGGCGGCCTGGTACCAGGGGACGGTGTCGGCGACGGCCCCGGCGAACAGCACGGAGGCGGGCGCGCGGGAGGCGAGCGGCGCCCGGTCGGGGCCGTCGCCGACGAGCGCCAGACGGGCGTCGGGCACCCGCTCCCGCACGGCGTGCCACGCGTCGAGCAGGACGTCCTGGCCCTTCTGCCGGCACAGCCGCCCGACGCACACGACGAGCGGGGCCGCCGGATCGACGCCCGGCAGCAGCCCGGCGCGCACGGCGCCCACGGCGGCCGGACGCCACCGCCCCGGATCGATCCCGTTCGGCACGACGCTCCACCGGGCGGCGACCCCGGCGCGTACCCCGGTCGCACGCTCCGCGTCGCTCACACACACCACCCGGGAGGCCCAACGCGCCCCCCAGCGCTCCCACTTCAGCGCGAACGCCGCGGTGATCCCGCCGACCGCCTCGAACGACCAGGCGTGCGGCTGGAACACCGTCGGGATCCGCCCGCGCACGGCGAGCCGTCCGGCCAGGCCCGCCTTCGCGCTGTGCGCGTGCAGCAGATGCGGCCGCACGTCCTCGATCAGGCGGGCCAGCCGGCGTACCTCGCGGCCGAGGGCCGGTCCCGGCGAGCGGGTGGCCTGCCAGCGCCGTACGTCGGCGCCCAGCGAGGCCAGCCCGGCGGCGAGCGGGCTGTCGGGGCAGGCGACCGTGACGTGCAGGCCGGCCGCGAGCTGGGCCCGCGCCAGGTCGGTCACGACTCGGGCCACCCCGCCGTCCACCGGCTGGGTGACGTGCAGGACCCGGGTCCGCGGGGCCGTTGCTGACAGGTGCATTGCGCGAATACCTCGCTCACGGGTGGCGCCGGTGGCTGCGGGCGGTAACGCGCCTCACCGCGGTGCGTCGACGGCGGCGAAGAGCACGCCCGCCCACACCACGTCCCGCGGGGAGAGAAGCCGGAAGGCGAGCCCGTCACCGCCGGGCCGCAGCGCCTTCCCGAGATCGAACACATCGGAGTCGTAGCCGAGGGTGTTGGCGTACGACGGCACGCGCGTCGACCGGATCGCGGCCGGCTCGGAGATCGTGGAGTTCAGCACGTCGTCGCGCGGGTTGGCGGCGTCCGTCAGCGGCGTGGCGGTTGAGCCGCCGGCCGTCACGGTCAGCGTGTCGCCGGTGATGCCGCGGTCGCCGTCGTAGGTGACGAGCCCGGCCCGGCCGGCGGCGTTCTGCGGGAACCGCACGTCGCGCAGCCGGATCTGCCGGCCGGACTTGGGGTCCAGCGGCTCGAAGCCGTCCCACACGGCGAGGTTGCGCAGCGGTTCCGCCTGGTTCTCGTACGCCACCACCAGCGTCCAGCCGCCCCACGCCCCGGCCGACGACTTCCCCATGGCCGTGTTGACCTGGGCCACGGTCCACAGGCCCGAGCCGCTGTCCCGGACCAGCCGGGTGACGTCCGCCGAGGCCTGGAAGGCGTCCGCGCCCCGGGCCACCCGGTGACCGACGACCGAGTCGGCGAGCACCTCCTTGTACTCGCCGCCGGGCTCGGCGACCAGCACCCGCCCGTTGTCCGCGGGCGGCTTCTGCTCGCCCACCCGGAGGTTGCCGCCCCAGTACAGGCGTGCGTACGACACCCGGGAGCCTTCCGGCAGGCGGACCTCGGCGCTGGAGGAGTTGTAGGTGTTCGGGTCGTCGTCGACGTCGACGTAGAACATGTCGAAAGCGCCGTTCACCGCGGTGGCGCCCTGGCGCACCGCCGGACAGTCGGGCTCGGTGCCCAGGGGCGTCTCGACGCGGCAGCTGATGGTCGCGTTGGCCGCGCGGACGATGCCGCCGTGCTGCACCGCGCGGTACCGCTCGGTGAACGCCAGCCGCTCGGCCTCGGGAGCGGGGGGTGCGGTCGGCGCGGCGGCGCAGACGGGAGCGCACAGCGCTCCGAGGGCGAGGACGCCTACCGTCGCACGGCGCAGCAGCGGAACCGGGGAATTGCGCATGACCGGCATGGCCCTTTCGAGGACTCGGGGACTCGGGGACTCGGGGAGGGATTTGGGGAGTTCGGGGATTTGAGGAGCTCGGGGAGCTCGGGGAAAGCGAGTGCGAAGTGCTGGCCGCACGGATGTGTAAGTAGGCCAGCAGCTCTACTCATTATGCGTATAAACCGGATCGAAACCGACAAGTGTGTCGTAGGGGTCGAGCCCGGGCCCCCGTCAGATCACTCGTTCGGCGGCTCAACCCGCCTGCCGGGATGCGCGTTGACATCGCGTCGGGCATGTCCGCCCGGATGTCAGCGTCAACACCGAGGAGCACCTCTCCATGTCCCGTATCGCGAAGGGTCTGGTCCTTACCTCCGCCGCCGTCGCGGCCGTCGCCGGCACCGCCGGTCTCGCCTCCGCCGACTCCGAGGCGGAGGGCGCCGCGCTGCACTCCCCGGGCCTTCTGTCGGGCAACCTCGTGCAGCACCCGCACCACACGCAGATCAACTTCTGCGGCAACACCGGTCATTTCTTCGGTCTGCTGAACCCCGCGTTCGGCAACAAGTGCCTCAACGGCTGACGCCGACGCCTGCTGCCGCGCGCGCCGCACGGCGCGTCACGCCACGCCTGGCCGGCCGCCCGCCCGGGAAACCCCGGGAGGGCGGCCGACGTGCGTCGCGCACGGGCGGAGCGTGGCGCGCCGATACCGGACGGGGCGTCACTCCGACGCCATGCGCCGCTCGTTCGGGTGGACTGCGGAAAGTCTCCGTGCACGGGGTTTCCGGCGCGGCAGGGAGTCGTTGAACACGGCGCCACCGTTCTCGCCGGCGACGTCTGTCGCCGAAGAAAGGATCCCGATCCCGATGAAGTCCCTGAAGGCCGCCGCCGTCGTCGCCGGTACCGTCGCCCTCGCCGGCGCCGCCGCGCCCGCGTACGCCCTCGACTCCGCCGCGCCCGCGTACGCCCACGACGCCGCCGGCATGACGCCCACCAGCCTCAACGGCGCGGTGAACACGCTCACCAAGGGCCGCATCGACCCCGTCGACGCGACGCCGCTGCACCACCGGTCGGACGCTGTGGACACCGAGAACAAGGACTCCCTGCTCCACACCGTGCAGGGCACCACGAACAAGCTGAACGGCAAGGGACTCCTCGGTGGTCTCCCGCTGGGGCGCTGACGTGCCGCCCCGTCGCTCCCTCGTCCGTGGGGACGCGGGGCGGGCCGTCACTCGGTCGGTCGCCAGGCACCCGGCCGCGTCCGGGGCCGGGTCCGTCGGCAGCGGCGCGCGGTGACCTCGGCCCCACGTGAGAACCACGTCCCCCGGGCGGCCGACCCGGGCACGCTCGTGGTGATGGCCTGGAGCGCCGAGGCCCCCGACGGCGACATGCCCTACCTGCTCGCCTACTCCCTCGGGGACGCCCCGGGCGGCCCCGAGGCCGCGACGGCCGCCGTCGAGCGGCTGCTGGAGGACAACGGCCTGCCCGCCGACGGGGACGTCGTCGACGGCGCCGCCAGACCGGACCTGCCGGTCGGCCTGGTCGTCGAGGGCGACCACGCCGTCGTCACCATGGTCGGCTTCAGCGCCCGGTGCCTGCCGCCGCGGGAGTGGCTCGCCGCGGTCGCCGAACGCGGCTACGCCTACTTCCTGTTCACCACGCGCCCCTGGCCACGGGCCGAGCCCGGCAAGGCCGTCGCGCCCGAGGCGCTGGCAGCCTTCGCCGGCGCCGAGGAGACCCTGAACGCGGCGGCCCACGTCGTCCTGCCGGCCCACGACCCGCGCGACTGAGGCGACTGACGCCGGGACTGTCCCCGGACGCCCCGCCGCCCCCGCCCGCAGTCGACGCCGGCCGCCGAACCGGGCCCCGGCCCGGGCCTGTAGCCAACCGAGCCACGTTCGGACCTGTCCTGTAGCCAACCGGGCCACTCCCTGGCCGTTCGACGGTGACCGCGCGGGGCCATGGACGGTTACCGCTGTGGACACCCGAAACGGACGAGGAGCGAGCCATGGTCGTCGGCGTCGGCGCAGTACCGGTGGGCAGCCGCCCCGGAGCGGAGGAACGGGCGAGAGGCGGGCCCGACGGCGGCACCCGGCGGGAGGTGCTGCGCGGGCTGCTCGCCCCGGCCGTCGTCCTCGCGCTGGCCCCCGTCGCCGCCTCCCGGCCCCCGCACACCCGGCCGGGCCCCGCGGAGCCCGCGGAGGCCGGATTCGACGAGACGTACCGGGGCCGCCGTATCCGCGGCGTCAGGATCCCGCTCGCCGCGCCCGCCGACGGTCGCCGCGGCGACGACGCCGAGTGGCAGGTGACCGTGGACGGCCGCCCGCTGCACCTGATGCGCCGCGCCGACGGGACCTGGCTGACCATGGTCGACCACTACCGCTCGTACCCCACCCCCCTCGACGCGGTCCGCGGGGCCGTCGACGAACTCGGGCCCCGGGAACGGCTGCGCTACTTGGCGCCGGGGCCGATGAGCGAGGGCCACCCGCACACGGGGGGCGGCCATGGCGTACGTGCGTAAGAACGTCAGCACCCTCACGCCCGCCGAGCGCCGACGGTTCGTACAGGCCCTCCTGGAGGTCAAACGGCGGGGTGAGTACGACGAATTCGTGCGGACGCACCTCGAGTACTACACCGCCGACGGCGACGACGGCCTGCGCACCGCCCACATGGCGCCCTCCTTCCTGCCCTGGCACCGCATGTTCCTGCTCGAACTGGAGCGGGCGCTGCGCCGGGTGGACCCGTCGGTCACGGTGCCGTACTGGGACTGGACCCGCGACCGTGTGAAGACGTCGGTGCCCTGGACCGCGGACCTCCTCGGCGGCGACGGACGCCGTTCGGACCGTCAGGTGACGACCGGGCCGTTCGCCTACGCGGAGGGCAACTGGACCCTCACAGAAGGCGTGACCGACGGCGCGTTCCTCACCAGGGACCTCGGACGCGCCCGCGACCCGATGGAACTGCCGACCAGCGGTGAGCTGGAACAGGCGCTCGACGACCCGGTCTACGACACCGCGCCCTGGAACTCCACGGTCACCAGCGGGTTCCGCAACAAGCTGGAGGGGTGGGGGACCGGCCGGGGCAGCGCCTCCTGGCACAACCACAACCGCGTGCACCGGTGGGTGGGCGGGGTCATGCTGGGCGGCGCCTCCGTCAACGACCCCGTCTTCTGGCTGCACCACGCCTTCGTCGACCTGCAGTGGACCCGCTGGCAGCGCCGCCACCCCGGCGCCCGCTACCTGCCGGCCACGCCGCCCGGGCCCGGCGACGCACAGCACGAGCGGATCGTCGCCCGGCACCAGAGGATGCCGCCGTGGGACGTCACACCGGACGAACTGGAGGACGTCAGCGGGGTCTACCAGTACGCGTGAGGCGCGGCGGGGTGCGGTGCGATGGCCCCTGCCGTGCGGCGCGGTGCGCCTGCCGTGCGGCGCTGTCCGGCGCGCCTGCGGACGGGCGGAGCCCCGGCGCTCGAGGTGCCGGGGCTCCGGGTGCGCGTGGACGGAGCCGTGCGCGGGGTGAGGGTGTTACGGACGTCAGCCGCCGTAACCGTTCTGCTGGTCCTTGTGCTGGTCCTTGTGCTCGTCCTTGTGCTCGTCCTTGTGGTGCTCCCTGTGGTGGCCGCCGTCGTTGACGCAGACCTGGCCGAAGGCCGGGTTGAGCAGGCCGGCGCCGAGGGTGTTCCCGCAGAAGTTGATCTGCGTGTCGATGGGGGCCTGGATGACGTTCCCCGACAGCACGCCGCCGGAGCCGACGGCCGCGCCTTCGGCACCGGCGTCAGCCATGGCGAGGCCGGTCCCGCTGAGGACCACGGCACCCGTGCCGAGGATGACAGCGGCTGCCTTCGCGATGCGAGACATCACGTTCTCCTTATGACTCGGTGAGTGCGCCGGCACCGCTCGCCGCCGCACTTCCCGTTCAACGCCGCCGCTCACGGGTGGTCACGGCATTTCCCCTTGTGTCACCCCTTTCGGCCGTGGGGCGCGGCCATGGGGCCGGTCCGAGGGCGTGCGGCGGGTCCGAGGGACGGAGAACAGGAGAGGAAGACGAGCCCGGCGGTCAGCCGAGCCGCCGTACCGGCGCCCCGTCCAGGAAGGCCCGGATGTCCTCCACGGCGTGGCCGTAGTACGTCTCGTAGTTCGCGCGCGACACATAGCCCAGGTGAGGAGTGGCGAGCAGACGCGGCGCGGTGCGCATCGGATGGCCGGTGGGCAGGGGCTCGGTGTCGAAGACGTCGACGCCGGCCCCGGCGATGCGGCCCTCGTGCAGGGCGGCCAGCAGCGCGTCCTGGTCGACGATCGCGGCCCGCGAGGTGTTGACCAGATAGGCGGTGGGCTTCATGAGAGCCAGCTCGGCGGGACCGAGCAGACCGCGGGTGCGGTCGCCGAGGGCGAGATGGACGGAGACGAAGTCACTCGCGGTCAGCAACTCCTGCATGGATGAAGCGAGTTCGACTCCCACCTCATCGGCACGCTCCTGGGTGAGATGCCGGCTCCAGGCGCTGACGCGCATGCCGAAGGCGAGGCCGACCTGGGCGACCCGGCTGCCGATCTTCCCCAGACCGAGCAGCCCCAGCCGGCGGCCGTGCAGGTCGGCGCCCACCGTGCTCTGCCAGGGGCCGCCCGAGCGCAGGGCCGCGTTCTCCGTGACGATCCCTCGGGCCAGGCCCAGCAGCAGCGCCCGGGTCAGCTCCACGGGCGGCGTCGGGGAACTCCCGGTGCCGCAGACGGTGACGCCGTGCGCCTCGGCGGCGGCGTAGTCGATGACGCTGTTGCGCAGGCCGGAGGCGACGAGCAGCTTCAGCCGGGGAAGCCGCGCGAACAGCTCCGCCGGGAAGGGGACGCGTTCGCGCAGCGTGACCACGATGTCGAAGTCGGCGATGGCGGCGGCGAGTTGCTCCTGACCGTCGAAGTGCTCCGGGAAGCTGACGACGTCCACTCGGTCGGCCACCGCGGACCAGTCGGCGAGTTGCGTCGCCACGTTCTGGAAGTCGTCGAGCACAGCGCAGCGCAGCCGCACGGGATCCCCTTTCCGATGCACGTCAACCTGTCGGCAGGTCAGTAATAGTCGCGCATCAACTCGGTGGCCCAGCCGGGCTGGCTGGTGGGGCCCTGGGGGCCGAACTCGGCCATGTACGGCTTGACGTCGAGCACGGGCGAGCCGTCCACGGCGTCCAGGCCCTGGACGTGCAGGTCGAGTCCGGTCACGCGCAGCAGACGGCAGCGGGAGACGCCGAGGCGGTTGGGGCGGTTCTTGCCGCGCTGGGCGAAGATGCCGACGGCGGGCCAGTCGGCGTTGCCGCGCGGACGGCGGGCGCCCGACTCGATCCGGTCCGGCGGCACGCGGTCGAAGTGGTAGACGACCTCGAGGTGCGAGAACGCGTCCAGACCGGCGACCGCGTCCGGACCGAAGCGGTCGGCGTCCAGCCGGACGACCGACGTCACCTCGCCCCACTCGTCGTCCCTGACCTCCGTCCGCCCCCCGATCACCCACCCGACGGGACGCACGACCAGCTCGGCGGGAGTGCTGCTCACGGGCATACGGCATGCCTTTCGTCGCGGGGACCCGGGGCGGGACCGTCCGCCCACGGTACCGAGCCGGCGACGGAGGCGTGGGCCGTCCGGCCGAGGGGGACCCAGTGATCGTCACGCCCACGGCCCGGCGCCCGGCTGGATGCGCGGGGCAGGCCCTGGCCGACCGCACCCAGCCAAAACGAGGACAACTCCCCGTTTAAATGCTATGGTCGCCCCCCATCCTAAATGGGGAGCACTCCCCACTTCATTCTCGGGAGTCGCCGATGCACACCCAGCACCCCACCGTCCGGCTCGCCGACCTCACCGACGACTTCACCGTCGACCCCTACTCCGCCTTCACCGCGCTGCGCTCCCGCGGACCTGTCCACCACGTGCGTTTCCCCACCGGGGACGAGTCGTGGCTGGTGATCGGGCATGAGGAAGTGCGCGCCGCGTTCGCCGACCCGAGACTGCGCAATGACGTGCGGCACTCCGCCGACTTCGAGGACGACGGGCTGTACGCCGTGGGGCGCAACATGCTCCAGGTCGATCCGCCCGATCACACCCGCCTGCGGACGCTGGTGGCCCGTGAGTTCACCGCCCGCCGCGTCCAGGCGCTGCGGCCCCGCATCCAGGAGGCGGCCGGGGCGCTCCTGGACGCCATGGTCGCCGACGACCGTGCCGACCTTGTGGCCGCGTACGCCTATCCGCTGCCGCTCACCATCATCTGCGAACTGCTGGGCGTGCCGGACGTGGACCGGGCTGCCTTCCGGGCGTGGTCCACCAAGGTCGTCGCGATCGACGACGCGGAGCAGTCCGCCCGCGCCGCGCAGGAGATGGCCGCATACCTCGCGGGGCTGGCGGAGGAGAAACGGCGGCTGCGGGACGCGGCGGAGAGCGATCTGCTGCACGCCCTGGTCCGCACCCACGACGGGGACGGCACCGACCAGCTCACCCCGGAGGAACTGCTCGGCATGGCCTTCCTGCTGCTCGTCGCAGGGCACGAGACCACCGTCAACCTCATCGCCAACTCCGTCCACCTGTTGCTCTCTCATCCCACGCAGCTCGGCGCCCTCCGCGCCGACCCCGAGTTGCTGGCAGGCGCCGTGGAGGAGACGCTCCGCTTCGAGTCGCCCGTGCCGGCGGGCGCCTACCGCTACACCGCCGAACCGGTCACCCTCGGCGGCGCCCGGATACCGGCGGGTGCGCGTGTCGTGCTCTCCATCGCCGCCGCGAACCGCGACCCCGCGCGCTTCCCCGACCCCGAACGTTTCGACCTCCGCCGCGATCCGGCCGCGACCCGCGCCCACCTCGCCTTCGGCCACGGCCTGCACCACTGCCTGGGCGCCCCGCTGGCCCGCCTGGAGGCGACCCTGGCCCTGCGCGCCCTGCTGGACCGCTTCCCCCGCCTGGCCTTCGACGGCGACGGCACACCCCAGTGGCGCACCAGCCTCATGCGGAGCCTGCGAGAACTGCCGGTGCGCTGGCCGGCATGAGCCCCCATGAGGCACCTGCCCGATCCACCCGGGGAGCTCCCGCGCATACGGTTCCGCAGACAGCACGCCCGACCGCAGAGGCACCCTGAACACGCCCCCGAGAGCGCCCCCGGCAGTCGCCGAGCCCCACATGCAGGGCGGTAGCATCCGTACCGGGGAGCGCTCTCCGGCACTCCCCACACTCTCCGGCACTCTCCCGGACGGGGGCTGGACGGAGATGGAGGAGGCACGATGGGCGGCCGAGCGCCGACCGGGCGCCGCGACGCCGTGCGCAACCGGAAGCTGCTGACACAGACGGCCCGCGAGGTCTTCGCCGAACAGGGGCTGGACGCTCCGCTCGACGTCATCGCTCGACGCGCTGGCGTGGGCAACGCCACCCTCTACCGCCACTTTCCGACCCGCGCCGCGCTGGTGGACGAGGTCTTTCGTGATGCCCTCACCGAGACGATGGCCGCCGGCGCCCGAGCCCGCACCGCCGAGGACGCGTGGACCGGTCTGACGCAGTACCTGCACACCGTGTTCTCGACACTGGCCGCGGACCGCGGCACCAACGACCTCATGACCACGAGCCTGGAAGGCGTGACCTCCCTGGAGGCCGTCCACGCCCACAACCGCGACACCGTCGCGGACCTGCTCCGCCGCGGCCAGGCGCAGGGCACCCTTCGCCCGGACCTCACCACCGAGGACGTCCTCTTCGCCCTCGCGGCACTGGGCCGGGTCGTACCTGCCCTGAGCGCCGTCGCGCCGGACGGCTGGACCCGCCCGCTCGCCCTGCTTCTCGACGGCTTCCGCGCCCACCCGGCCGCGCCCGCCCTGCCCGAACCACCCCTGACCCCGGCCCAGTTCGGCACCGTACTCATCGAACTCGGCCCGCACCGGAGGCATTGAGAGGGCGATCCCTCCGGGGCGAAGGCGCCCTTGTCCGTCAAGGAGACTTCCGAGGCTGACTCTGACGCCCGCGTTCCCAGCCCACGTCTCCGTCAGCCGCAAATCGCTGCTGCGCCGCACAGGTGTCGGCGCCGGGGCCCCTACCTGTTCTGCCTTTCCGTCTTCCTGATCCGCAGAAGGTGTACGGCTCCAGTAATCCAGCTCAGGAAGAGCAGGCCGATAGCGGACTCAAGCATCTGGACCCAGCGGTCGCCGTCGGTGATCAACTCGGAGAGGTAGATACCTGCGTCAAGGCTCCCCATCGCGAAGAAGAACACCGAGGCCGTACCAAGGGACCGTCGTCTCTTGCCGATTCTTGCTCCCACCTGGACATTCCGCATGCCGCTCATGATGAGTGCCATCGGGCCGCAGAGCTACACGCCAGCAGACTGTCGTGATCATGGTAAGCGTTCGACGTGAAGCGACGGCCGGTCGAGCCCCCAAGGCGTGCTGGCCAGCCTCCGTGAAGTACGTGATCCGACGGGGCGTCCTGCGGACCACCCCTCCGTGCGGCAGCCCAACGGACGAACAACTCCAGCCGGGTGATCTGCTGTTCGCTGTCATTCCCGGGGGACCTTTGGTTGATCACCGTGCCTCGTGCCGCCCTGGCTCGTGCAGATGGAGGTCCCGCGTGGCGTGAGTCGGTGACGGGCGGTGGGTGTCCGCGACGGAGCGGAACCACCTTGGCCTCCGGCGCGGGGCAGAGCAGGGCGGACGGGGCACTACCGGTCGTGCAGGATCTCGGGCCGGGTGACGGGCACGATGGTGATCAAGTCGTCCAGGCCCTTGAAGTCGTCGGGGTTGGTGGTGAAGAGGGGGAGTCCCTCGGCGGCCGCGACGGCGGCGATCATCAGGTCGGCCACACGGCGACGGGGCTTGCGGCCTGCGGAGACGACGGCGGCGCAGATTCTGCCGTAGATGCGGGCCGCCTCCACGGCGAAGGGGATGGGATCGAACTCGTTCTCGGCGCGCTGCAGGATGTCCGTACGGCGGGCCCGCTCGGCGTGTTCGTCGTAGTCGCTCTGCTCGCTGCCGGCGCGTACCTGGTGGGGGCCTGCAGAGAGTTCCGCGAGGGTGATGGCGCTGATGGCCATCTCGGCAGGCAGCTCGTCGGCGTCGATCCACTTGCGCAGGATCATGATGTTGGTGTCGAGCAGGCCTTGCTCGTACTCAACGGGCATACGGGTCGTTCAACTCCTGCTCGGCGGCGGCGTCCTGGTCGTCGCGGAAGGCGTCCAGAGACATGTCAGGGGCGGTACGTGACATGGCCGCGAACTCGGCACGGGGAACGAAGCGGCGACGGCGGCGGAGCGGGATCAGCTCGCCGACACGATGCCCGTCGCGGGTGACGGTGAACGCCTGTCCTCCCTGGACGGCGTCCATGATCTCTTTGGAGCGGGTGCGCAGATCGCGCTGAGTGATCTCCGGCTGCGCTGTCATGCTGTCCACGATAACGAAGGTGTGCTACCCGGTGCCACACCGTTACCCGCACCGTGTCGTCGGACGGAGCCAGGGTTCCTTCGGCAGCGGTGCCGGAAACAACCCCACGGTGAGGTATTTGGGCACCGTGGAGGGGGAGGTGTCGACGATGACGGCGGCGGCGAATTCGGTACGCCAGTCCCCGCTGAAGGTGGACCCGGCGACGGACAAATTGATCAGCCAGGGCGCCCATTTCCTGGGGCTGACGAAGAAGGACCTCGTGGCCGAGGCGGTCCGGGTGTATCTGGGGCAGCGCCGTGAGGATCTGCGGTCCGGCATGGTCGAGGCGCTCAGTGTGCTGGATGGGTCGCTGAAATCGGATGTGGTGCTGCTGACCGGACTGACCGCGGAGGAGATCGACGCGGTCGGGGGAATCGGGGAGTGAGCGGACCCGGCCCGGTGCGCCCGGCCCGCCCTGCGCTGCTTACGCGAGGATTTGTGCCTCGCGGTGCCGCCGGTCACGGCGCCGCTGGACGAGATCGACCACCCGGTGCCGGCCAAGGCTTCAGGCTGTCGGAGTGTTCCGTGTTGTAGCGAGCCCGGGCACCTACCTCGCCGTCCGGATCACCGGCTCCGTCCCGCCGAGCCTGACCGTGCTGATCCTGCGCAACGTCCCCGGCTGCGAGGCTGAGGGCTGGTATCCGGAATACGCCCTGCCCGAGCGGGACCTGCTCCCGGCTGAACAGGCGTGGTCCAACCTCATGGGCCCACGCGCGGCCGCCCAGGTGCTGGCCGAGGAGGGGTAGCCAGGCCCTGTCAGCGCCAACTGCGACCTGGATATCGGGCATGCACCCACGGTGTGGACAGTCAGGGCGCTTGCTCTCGCGGCGATGTGCATCCAGACATCAAAGAATCCTCACGCGTTTCGGCAGAGGAGAGGGTGATTGCGCCCCCGGCAGGACTCGAACCTGCGGCCAAGCGCTTAGAAGATGCGGGCACAGCCCTGCGGTGCGCGCTGCCTGGCTGGCGCCGCTGCCGCGGGTGACCGCCGACGGCTACTGCCGTCCGCCGTCGTTGCCGTCACCGCTGCCGTCAGTGTCGCCGACGCCTACGAGTCGGAGACGTCCCGTGGCGCGACCTGTACTCGGCTGACTACGGGTGCCTTCGACGTGGCCCGAACCTCGAACATCGCCAACAGCTCCTCAGGTGGCGAGACACCGTCGGAGGCACCGAGGGCGGGCGACCTTCGGTGCGGGAGGTTGCCCCTCTGTGCCCCAAGAGCCGGCAGGGACCGGTTACCCTTCCCCGACATGAAGATCGTGATCCGGTCCTTCCTTACCCTGTTCTTCGTCGTCTGTGCCATCGGCGGCTTGCTCAGCGTCGTAAATGGACACGACGCCACAAACATCATCCGTGGCCTGGTCGTCACTGCCCTGTTCTCGTGGTGGGCCTGGGGCAGTTGGAAGAGAGCGTCTCGCCCCCGGGCCCCGGGGAAGGGCCCGTATCGAAGAACCGCACCGTAGGCCTTGGCGGCGACGATGACCCTGCTGCCCGACACCTCCGAGAGCCGCGTGACGTATGCCGCTGCATGAGAACCACTGGAAGCACGAAGGCTATGTCTTCTTGCCCTGGGTCTTGTCGGGGATCTTGGTGAGCTGGGTTTTTGCTGGTCGGGGGGGCTCGTGCGCCTGGTGGTCGTCGTTGGTCGTCATTGGCCACTGTTGAGCGGCCTCGGACGGCCCAGGGAATGGCCCAACTTTGGTGCACTTTGCTGACGGTCGGCACCTTCGATGGCCCCGTCTGAACCTCAGCCAACGGCAGCCAGCCACGACGGCGGGTCCGCCGACCACCCAGGCACGCGTGTGCATCGCTGCACCCCCACCGGCCTCAGCCACGCTGTCTGTACTGTCGAACAGAGCAAGCCAGGACGGCCGGTCGGCGGCGACGGTGCCTGAGCCCTCAGCTTGGGATGCTGCGGGCATCGCGGGCCTGCTGTAGGCGCTGACCTGCTCGAGCGGCCGGTTCTCGGCCTCTGCGGGACCGGCCGCCTTGACCCTGATTTCCCGCTGTTCCCCGCTCGATCTGGTGCGCTTGTGGGTGCAGGCACGGCCGGCGCGGGCTTCTACAGACCGGCGCGTCGCAAGTGCCTCCAGAGGTGGCTTCCTCGCTTCGGTCTGTTGGACTGGCCCGCCCGGCTCTGCCGGGCGTTGGGATCGGTGCAGTTGCTGCGCTTGGTAGCTGCACTGCCAAGATATGACCATGGATGCGGGACTAGCAGGGCTTCTAGGCGGCGTGATCGGCGCGACAGTCGGAGGGGTCTTCTCTGCACTGTCAGCCCATCTCACAGGGAGAAAAGCGGAACAACAGGCACGAATACAGGCAGATGCCCAACTTGCGCAAGTAAGGATTCAATCCCAAGTTCAACTCGCTCAGGCTGAAGCTCAAATAGCACAAGCGAATCAGCAGATCCGATCGGAGCATCTCCTTCAGCGAAGGGACGCGCGAACCCAAGTCTTCCTCGAATATGCAGATGGGTTCCAAGAAGCCACTAAACGCCTTCATGAGCTTCGCCAAGCCGTACAGAAAAATGCTTCTACAGGGGAGATCAGTCACCACGATCAGCAGTTCCGCGAATCCATAGATCAGATGGGCCCGTTGATTGTCCGAGTCGGGCTCGAAGGATCAACCACATTGCGGCAGCTTTGTTCTGACATGCAACGCTGGCTCATGGCACATGCCTCAACTACCCCGGCGGATCCCGCACAGGCACGCACAGATGAGTATCAGCTAGGTCAATTTTCTCGCGAAATGTTTGACAGTTTTATCGCTCTTGCCGGGGCAGAGTTGGAGAATGACGGAGTAACCCCTCCTACCATCAACATGCCAGAAGGATGGGGGGCGAATTCTAGGCTTAGACAGCCCCCTAGACCTTCTAGTTCGAATGTGCCCAGTGCGCCACCGACTCCTCCAGTTGATACCTCCCTTTTCCCGCCCCCTCCGTCAGTATTCGTGCCCGGACCGCCCAACAGATCTGCTTAGCGGTTTATGCGGCACGAGTCTGGCACGGCAGTCTTCGTTCTGAACCCTTGGCGGGCTGGTCAGTCGGTCATGGAGGGCTGTTGTCGGTTGCCTCCGGTCGTGGTGGTTGCTGCACTTCGCTGCTGTGCTGCAACGGCTCCCGAGGACCTTTCGGCAGGAGGAGCTACCACTCCCCCTACTGGTGAAGCTTGAAGTGCTCAATGCAGCACCAAGATCGTAAATTAGTGTCGCTTCCTCTTTCTCGATCCCTTCTTACGCCTTGGCTGAACTCGAGTAGAACGAAACCCCTTCGAGAAACGAGACCAGTAGGCGGCATCTTGCCCGCGCCCTTGCTTCGCAAGCGTATCTGCGAGCACCTCTGCGGCGTGATTATGTCCACCCAGAGCTGCGACCTTAAATGCCTCTTCAGCTTCGGGGAGCTTATCCTGCACCAGTAGGATAAGGCCTAGGGGACAACCGCTGTGGCTATGCCCCTTTTCAATCGCCAATCTATGCCACGATGCAACGGAATCCATATAGGACTCGCGTTCTTTAGAGGGCATCGAATCACTTTTCCGCGTGAAGTTCCGTGCGATATCGCAGAGCACCCCCCTGTATACGTCGTGCTTTACTGACTCGAATAGATTTCTGGCCGCATTGAACTCCATTTCTTCGAGAAGGATTTTTACAAGCTCAATCTTGGCCCGGGTGTGTCCTGTTGCAGCAGCTTTCTCGTAGAGATCTCGAGCAGAATCCGCATCCCGCGATTCCTCGATGAACTTGGCCATTAGGTAACAGGACTCAGGGTCATCTGCCGCGACACCCTTGAGCCACCAATTCTCAGCCTCCGGGATGTTCCCTTGATTGTGATAGATTCGGCCCAAGAAGGCTGCAGCCCCAGCATTGCCGGAGTTAGCGGATTCAGTGAGAAGTTGCTTGGCCTTTTCTGTTTCGCCTTCCAGGTACATAAGTTGGCCGAGATTGGACGTCCCATTCTGTTCACCACTCTCCGACGCTGCAGTGAACCAATTCCGGGCTGCCTGAGTGTCCTGAGCTTCAGCGTAGAGAACTCCTAGCTGATTCATAGCTCCAGCGTTACCATTCTCCGCGCTTGTGATGAGCACTTCTTTTTCTTTTTCCAACTCCTCTGTCTCGCGATAGTAAAGGGCGAGGTCGAGCGGAGCGCTTCCTTCCGGATTAAGCTCTGCCAAAGCACGCCAGTATTGCTCGGCCTCTGGCGCCGTGTAAAGCGCCGTCGCCATATGATAGATTGCGTGCTCGTTTCCCTTGTCCGCCTCCTCTCGATACAGCTCAATTGCTTTCTCTATCTGCCCATTCTCTTCGTATTGATACCCAAGATCAATACTTGCCTTTCCGCTTCCCTTGCTCCTTGCCTCCTCGCGGACTCTGATTGCATCTTCCTCACGCCCCTGCTGCTGATATAGCCTTCCAAGGTTTACCAGTGCTGATACTGAACCCAGCTCGACGCACCCGGTCCATGCCTTTTCGGCGAAACTGTGTTCTCCGCGTGATGCTGCAGCGACTCCAATATTGTGTAGCCGCTTACGGGACTGGCCGGAATAGTCAATAGCTGCTTCCCATGACGCTGAAGGAATGCTCGGAGTCTCATTGGAGCGCTCAATGGCGTCTGGGAGATAATCGAAAACTCTGTACTTGTCTTTGCCATCAACCGAGACAAGTAGGCTGGTGACGCCGAATCTTCGTCTCGTCGCCCACGAAAATGCATTTTCGAGAGATTCGGGCTGCAAGAGTGCGCCGCCTACCCTTGCCAGATATGTGTCATGCAGCTTAACGAGAAATGATTTAGGTACACTCTCGGTGATTCCCATGCGAACGCAGTCAACCGCCGCTGCGACGATTGATGCGCCTCGCGGGTTAGAACCAGGACCCCAAGCTAGTGACCATTCCTGATACAGCCGGGGTCCAGATGCCAGGTATTCAGCCACGCCGTAGTAAGTACTGAAGGCGACTGCCTTGAGGATCCGATCATCGGCTTCTTGCTTAGCCTGAGCCACCTCGTCTGCTGTCCATAGGCGGGACAGGATGATCGGCTCTATCTGCTCCAGAATTCTTACCGAGGGTGAGCTATGTTCGTGACCATCGGGGGAGCTGCCGGCGGTGGGATAGAGACGCTGATATTGTTCGGCGCGAATCGTTGCCAAGATCGGAACTCGCTGGCGCCGCAGGATTGCCACGAGCGTTGGAGTCAGACCATCCACTCCAATGTAACGTTCGAGGTTGTCCAGCCAGACGACTACCTTCTCTGTGCTCTCCAGGATGTTTCGAAAACAGGCAACCAGCTCGTGCCCATCTATGGGCGCATAGGTTAGGGCATCAGGTGCGCACTGGAGTAAGGCCTCGTAAACAGCGCGCGTCTTTCCAGCAGTTGAATCCCCTACAACAAGAGCGACTTCTCCGCTATCGAGACTTTGCTGGACTCGGTCGCGAAGGCGTCTGTCGATGCTTCTAGGTACGTAAGGAGGAAGGCCTCTTTCCATTTCTTCGGAGCGATGGACGCCGAGTTCCAGAGGGGGTATTTCGCGAATTGGAAGCGGAATGAAAGGAGGGGCGGGAGGTGCCTGAGTAGGCAGTTCTTCGAGTGTGCCGACGTTCAGATTTTCCGCATTTATCTGCAGTCCAGAGCCATGCTGGTATAAACGCCCCCTGCCTCTACTGGAACCCTCTAGGTAATTCCAATTGGGTTGCGCCTCATGCTGCATTCCGACCTCAGTAGTTGATCTGGGTTCCGCTGCCTTGTTGGTAAACTCGTCCGTGATCTGAAGCCGAGGCTGACTGTGTGATTACACTGGTGGTCACTTTTTGAGCCTCCTCGGGATTCCATTCCGTAAGGATCTCTCGAAGAGTCTCCTCGGCTTCCGGATCTTCAATGAGCAGTCGCCGGAATTTACCGCGCCATGCTGCCCGCAGTTCATCAACTGTCTCTAGGTCGTCGCGTGAAATTGAACTAATAAGTTCTTGGCGGTTCAGCTCGAGTTCGCGGCCAGCCTCTTCAGCGGCTCTTTGGTTGGAGCGCCCGAAAAGCCTAGAAATGCCAAGTTTGACTTTCTCCCAAGCGTCCGATGTCAGCAGACTGACTAGTGAATTGGCGCTCGCTGTGGCGAGTGCCAGAAGTGCGGGGTCCATAGACTTCCCCTAGCTCGGACGGTGTAGACACTGTCAGGTTAGTGCCAGCTCGTGCGGTTGTCCCCTCAACGTGAGAACTGAAGCGGAGAGAGGTCGCACACTGACATCTCATTGAGGTCGGTGGAGCGGCTTTGGGCTGGCGCTGGTTTGGCGCGAGTGATCATGGCCCCGTACGCTTCCGGCGCGTCGGACAGTCTGTGGACCTGCCAGGTAAAGCACGACGTTGGGGCCATGATCTTCGAGGGTCGCGCCAAAGTGGCTCCGTAGAGCCGCGGAGCCGACCGCCCCAGCCACGACGTACCCCTTCTCTGCATCAGGTGGCTGCATGCTTGGAGCGCGGCACGGGCGCCGGCCGGGCTGGAGCGGGGCAGAGACAGACATCCGATGCGGTTGATCAGTCAAGCGGGTGCTGGGGAAGGCGGTCTGCTCGTCGTAGGGGATGCGGTGGGTGAGGCAGTGGTGCAGGCAGCCCAGTAGCCGGTTGAAGGGGTTGCGCTGGGCTGCGACGTGGCGGTCTTCGGCTGCGCGGCGGCGGTCGTAGTGGGCTCGTGCTCCGGGGGATGCGGTGAGGGCTGCGAAGGCCCAGATGTAGCCGGCTGAGGCCAGACGCTGGTTCTTGATGTGCCTGGCCAGGACGGTGGTCTTGCGTCCGGAGGATCGGGTGACGGGAGCGGATCCGGCGTAGGCCTTCAGCGCGCGTGGGCTGGTGAAGCGGGTGTGGTCGTCGCCGAGTTCGGCCAGGACGCGGGCGCCCGTCAGGGCCCGAGGCCGGGGAAGCTGGTGATGATCTCGGCGTCCTGGTGGGTGGCGAAGGCGGCGGTGGTGGCTGCTTCCAGGTCGTCGGCGCTGGTGCAGGCCGCGTCGAACTGCCGCAACAGAGCGAGGGTCTTGGTGCCCATGGCCTGCTCGATGACGGGTGGCTGTTGCATCTGTGGTTCGCGGAGCAGCGTGTGAAGGCGTTCGACCTCGCCGGTGATCTCCCGCTGTCGTCCGGCCTTCTTGAGGATCGCTCGCAGCTGGGCGCGGGTGAGCTGGGCGGCCTGGGTCGGAGTGGGGGCTGCGGCGAGCAGAGCGCGGGTGACGGGTGAGGCGAGGCCTTCGCGGAAGTGCTTGAAGACGGTGAGGAAGCCGGGGAAGTACTCCCGCAGGTGGGAGCGCAGCCGGTTGCCGGTCTGGACGCGGTCCCAGACGGCGTCCTGCTGGGCTCGGGCCAGCACGGTGATGGCCTGGGCGAGGTGGCTGTCCGCGGGCAGGGGCCGGTGTTCGGCCGGGTCGGTGCGCAGGATGTTGGCCAGGACCTTGGCGTCGAGCGGGTCGGACTTCTTGCGGCTGAGTGCGTAGCGGTCGCGGTAGCGGGCGGCGGTGAGCGGGTTGATCACGTAGAGCGGTCTGCCGGTGGCGCGTAAACAGGCGACCAAGGAGCCCGTGAGAGGTCTCGATGGCGACCGGGATCGGGTTCTCTGGGCTGTCGCCGTGCTGGGCCAGCAGCTGCAGGAGCTGGCTGAGGCCGGCGGGGGTGTCGTCGATGCGGAGCTTGTCCAGGAGGGCGCCGGTCTCGTCGAGCAGCGCGATGTCGTGGTGGTCGGTGGCCCAGTCGATGCCGCGCGCGGTGAGCGGAGCGAGCCGCCTTGAAAGTTTGAATCATGCTGGAGCTGGTCGGTTTGTCCGATCCCGGTAGAGGCTTGACGGTTCGGTCCCAGGTGATGGTTGACAGTGGCCGTGATCGGCTTTTCTGTGCGAGCTGGCCGGTGGTGTAGAACCCTGGGCATGGGGAGTGAACGGCAGGAGCGGATGGGGGCGCTTGGTGCGCGTCTTCGTGTGCTTCGAACTGAGGCTGGTCTGACGGGCGCTGTGCTGGCGCAGCGCGCTGGTGTGGGGCAGCCGACCGTGTCCAAGGTCGAGACCGGGCGCATGGTTCCGAGCCTTGATGTGCTCAACCGGCTCTCCGGTGCCCTCGGCCTCGACGAGTCGACCGCTCGTGAGGTGCGTGACCTCCTGGCCGCCGTGGTTGCTGCCGCAGATTCTGACCAACTGGCAGGCGGGGCAACTTCTGCCGGTACGACCGTCGACGAAGAGGTTCGCTCCGCTCGGCTGGTGCGGTCGTTCCAGTGCGTGGTCCTGCCGGCCATGCTCCAGAGCGCGGAGTATGCCCGGCACGTCTTCGCCGGTGTGCCGAACTCGACTGCTGAGGCGGTCGGCCGTGCTGTCGCTGCCCGTGTGGAGCGGCAGAGTGTGCTGTACGAGCCGGGGCGGGAGTCGGTGTTCGTGCTGACGGAAGCCGTGTTGCGGACCTGGCCCGACACCCCGGCGTTGATGCTCGCTCAGCTCGACCGGCTGCTGGCTGTCGAGAGTCTGAGCACTGTCCGGCTCGGGGTGGTTCCGTGGCGTCGGCCGGTCCCGGTGCTGCCTCGGCACGGGTTCACGTTGTGCGATCAGCGGGCGGTCGTGGTCGAGACGTTCGCCGGTGAGAGGGTGTCGGTCGACTCCGCGGAGTTGGCCGCGTACGAGGAGACGTTCGGCCGGTTCGAGCGTGCTGCCGTCTTTGGTGATCAGGTGCGGGAGCTGCTGTTGCGGGTGATGAAGGAGTTCCGGGACTTGGGAGACGCCGTCACCCCCTAGAGGAATAATTCCTCTAGATGCCTGGCTTGTTGGTCAACCCTGGGAATACTCTGCCGCCGTGCTGTCTAGACCCCTAGACAAGGATGAGGAGTTTCCCACGCGGTCAAAGTGGTGCCGTGCCTTCCCCGGCCTGGCCGAAGAGGTGGCCAACGCACGTCACTTCGTCGCCGCCCTGCTCGACGAGCGGGGCCCGGTCGAAGATGCCGTCCTGATCGTGAGTGAGCTCGCGACCAATGCCGTGCGGCACTCGCTGAGTGGTTCGGCCGGCGGTTGGTTCCTCGTAGTCGTCGACTTGGGTGATGACCTGGTGCGCATCGAGGTGGTCGACCAGGGAGGCCCCGCGTACCGCACCTGTGCGATGTGACCAGCCAGGAAGAGGGTGGGCGCGGCCTGGTGCTGATCGCGGGCTGCGCCAAGGGCTGGGGTGTGAGGAACTGGCCCGACGGGCGCTCGGTGTGGGCCGAGCTGGCGGGGGGTGCCTCTATGTCTTTCGTCAAGGCACCCCTGTCGGGTTTGGGGTGGTTCGGGGTTGCTGAGGTTATGCGGCGAGCTCGACGTCTTTCGGTGTCCGGGGTTCGTAGAAGGTGCCGTCGCGGAGCATGGCGAACAGGACGCTGATGCGTTGGCGGGCGAGTCGGAGGAGGGCTTGGGTGTGGGTCTTGCCGCGTGCTCGCTGGCGGTCGTAGTAGGTGCGGGAGGCGGGGTCGGCGTTCATGCAGGCGAAGGCGGACAGGAACATCGCCCGTTTGAGCTGTCGGTTGCCGCCTCGGGGTGCGTGCTCACCGTGGATCGAGGTGCCGGACGACTTCGTGGTCGGGGCGAGTCCCGCGTAGGAGGCCAAGTGGGCGGCGGTGGGGAAGCTGGTGCCGTCGCCGACGGTGACCAGCAGGACGGCGGCGGTCCTGACGCCGACGCCGGGCATCGACGTCAGGACCGGGGAAAGAGGGTGAGCCTCCAGCAGGGCGTTGATCTGGGCTTCCAGGGCCCGGCGCTGGGTGTGGACGGCGGTCAGGGACGCGGCCAGGGAGGGAATGACGATGTCGAGGGTGCCGGCGCCGGGGACGGTGACGGTCTGTTCGTCGAGGGCGTCGAAGACGTCGTCGATCAGCCGCTGGGCCATGCGGGGGGGCTTTCGGGCGGATCAGCTCCACGAGTCTGCGGCGGCCTGCCTTGCGCAGAGCGGACGGGGAGCCGTAGCGCTCCAGCAGCCAGGTCACGGCCTGGTGGTCGAGGCGGGGACCCAGGACGCGCTCCAGGCTGGGGCGAGATCCTGGTCGAAGCCCACCAGGACCGTGAGTTCGGCGGTGATCTCGTCGGTCGGTTCCAGGGACCGCAGGGTGTGCGGCATGGTGCGGGCCGCGTCCGAGATGACCGCGGCGTCCTTCGCGTCGGTCTTGGCCTCGCCCGGGTAGAGATCGGCGATCCGCCGCATGGCAAGCCCGGGCAGGTAGGCCACTTGGCAGCCCGCGTCGCGGGCGACGGTCAGCGGCAGGGCGCCGATCGAGGCGGGCTGATCGACGATCACCAGGACGGTGCCGAACTTGTCGCGCAGCTTGTCGAAGACGGCCCGCAGCCTGGGCTCGCTGTTGGGCAGCGGCTTGTCGAAGACCTTCTTCCCGGCCGGGGTCAGCCCGCGGCCGTGGTGGGCACTCTTGCCGACATCCAGGCCCAGGAACACGCCCACGTCTTCGATCTCGAACATCGCGCCCCTTCCCGAGGGGTGTTGACGGTGCCGGCCTCGGCTCGGGTGTCGTGCTCGCGCATCCACGTTATGCAGACCTGCCGCCCGCGAACTGCCCGGCGTTGCGCCGGACCGGGCGGTGGCCGGACCTCTGATCAGCGTCTCCGACGGCACCTCCCGGACCCGGGTTGAGTCGGCCTGAGGCGCGGTGCCGGGATTACTCCCGGTCCGTCTCCCCAGGCCGCTCGCCGAACCCGCCGTGCGTCTCACAACGCAACGGGCTCTCCACGGTTTCTGCCGTTCTGCGTGGTTATGCAGGGACCCAAGGATTGGGAATCTTGCTGCCCCGGTAGCGGTAGCGGGTAACCGGCACCGCCGCCATATCGAACAACTCGACCCCGTCCACCGAGATCGGCTTCCAGTTCCCATTGGGTGCCTTCAGCCAGCGGCGGACGTCCTTCCACCTCCAGCGATGCAGGGTCTGCATCCACTTGACCATCCGCCACCAGACGAAATTCGCCAGGTTGCTCAGGGTGTGTTTGCAGACTGCATGCCTGAAGTAGTTGGCCCAGCCGTGCATGATCAGATTGAGTCTGGCCAGCACGTCTCTGGGGTTCTGCTGCGACTTCCTGCGTGTCAGGGCACGAATCCTGTCTTTCAGCGACCGGATGGGCCGGTCCGCGATGAACGTGTAGACGTACCACTTGTCCGTTCCTCGCTTGCGTTTCCACTGGATGCGGAACCCAAGGAAGTCGAACGCTTCACTCATGTGCACGATCCGGGTCTTGGCTGGTGACAGCCGTAACCCGAGTGGTTCGAGCACTTCAGTGACCTCGTGCTTCAGGTCCTCGACGTCGGCGCGGGAGCCATTCACGAGCACCACAAGGTCGTCCGCGTAGCGGGAGACCTTCCAGTTCGGTAGGCCCTTCGCCCGGCGTCGGACGCGTCGGGCAGCGGTTCCCATCGTCCCGCCGTCCTTCCACGGCTCCTGCAGACGCTCATCGAGCGCCGACATAGCTATGTTGAACAGCAACGGAGACAGGATGCCTCCCTGCGGCGTCCCGGCGTCGGAGGCCCTCTGGTCTCCGAGTTCGGTGAGAACTCCGGCCTTGAGGAACGCCTTCACCAGGGCCACGACTCGCTTGTCCTTGACCCGCTTGCGTACCCGCTCAAGGAGAGCGGAGTGCGAAACGGTGTCGAAGGCCGCTTCGACGTCAGCATCCAGCACCCAGCGGTAACCCTTGGAGCCGAACCGCTCGACTCGCTGGCGTCCGTGACGCTGCTGAGCGACGGCGCGACACGGCTCGTCGACCGCTTCGAACTCGCCGACTGGCAAGAGGCGTCTGCCCTCCTCGACTCATCCGGCCCGGACGAGCTGATCCGCCGTGTACGGGAAGCAGAAGCCGGCGACCCCGACGGTCGGCGCTGGCCGCGCGGCAAGGCACGGGACGACGCGACCGTCCTTCACTGGGTCCTGTCGTAGAGCGTTCGTACGGTCTCTGAGACACGCTCGTATACCCCTCGATCCGTGAGCGGCCGGGCTGGGGCTGGAGGTCCGTTTCCATGACCTGCGCCACACTTGCGTCACGCTGCTGCTCGGACTCGGTATCCCGCCCCACATCGTCCGGGACATCGTCGGACACAGCGCCCTGGACGTGACCATGAACATCTACGCGCACGCCGAGATGACCGAGAAGCGCGCCGCGCTGGACCGGCTGGGGACGCTGCTGGACGACGATTGACGCGGCACCGGTGAGCGGTCTGGGTGGCCTGGGCGGTGATCCGGGCCGTTGCCGTCAGCGTTGCCGTCAGAGACGCGAAACGCCCTGGAAGGGCTGGTCCTTCCGGGGCGTTCTTGCTGTTCAGACGTGGCGCCCCCGGCAGGACTCGAACCTGCGGCCAAGCGCTTAGAAGGCGCCTGCTCTATCCACTGAGCTACGGGGGCCGGATGTGGTGGCCTCTGTCGTGGTGCCCGGGTCTGGGCCGGTCCGTGACGTTGCCGGGGACAAGGATAGGGCTCCCGCATCCTTGTCCCTGTTGCTTCGCCTCCGTGGCTCAATGTGGAGGTTCGGTGAAGCGGTCCTGATAATCGCAGGCAGGTACGAATCGTGCATCGCTTTTGGCGTCTCGCGCACCGGGTGTTGTGTACTCGTTATGCCTGGACTGTGCCGGTGTCCCGGTCATCCCTTACGTCCCTTGTGTCCTGTCGGCGCGCAGGCGGCCCATATGCTTTGGATATCCCCTAAAATTGGGCATTCTTCGCATGTGGTGACCTTGGACGTACGGCCTCAGCTGCTCGACGCACTCTCCGCCCTGCGCGACCGTGTCGCCGCCGCACGCTTCCCGCTGCCCCTGGCGGGGGCCCCACGCGCGCGTGCCAACCGCGACGAACTGCTCGCGCAGCTCGACGACTACCTGGTGCCCCGATTGCGGGACCCCGAGGCGCCGTTGCTCGCCGTCGTGGGGGGATCCACCGGCGCGGGGAAGTCCACCCTCGTCAACTCCCTTGTGGGCCGCAGGGTCAGCGAGGCGGGCGTGCTGCGGCCGACGACACGGACACCGGTGCTGGTGTGCCACCCGGAGGACCATCACTGGTTCAGCGGGATGAGAGTGCTGCCCGACCTCACGCGCGTGTGGGTGCCCCAGCAGGAGGTGACCGACGACCTGCTGCTCCCGGGCGAGAACCCCGGGCGCGTGCTGCGCATCGAGACCGTCGAGACGCTGCCACCGGGCCTCGCCCTGCTGGACGCGCCCGATGTCGACTCCCTGGTCGCCGGCAACCGCGTCCTGGCCGCCGAACTCATCTGCGCCGCCGACGTCTGGGTCATGGTCACCACCGCCGCCCGTTACGCCGACGCCGTCCCCTGGCACCTGCTGCGCGCCGCCAAGGAGTACGACGTCAGCCTGGTGACGGTGCTCGACCGGGTGCCCCACCAGGTCGTCTCCGAGGTGTCCCGGCAGTACACCGCCCTGCTCACCAAGGCCGGGCTCGGCGACGTCCCGCGGTTCACCGTGCCGGAGCTGCCCGAGTCGGCCTGGGGCGGCGGGCTGCTGCCGGCCAGCGCCGTGGCGTCGCTGCGTGACTGGCTCGTCCGCCAGGCGCAGGACCCGGTCGCCCGACAGCACACCATGGCCCGTACCGCCTACGGGGTGCTCGACTCGCTCAAGTCCCGGATGCCCGAGCTGGCCTGCGCCGCCGCCGCGCAGTACGCGGCCGCGCTGCGGCTCACCACCGCCGTCGACCTCGCGTACGACAACGAGCGCGCGCGTGTGCGGGGGCGTCTGCAGGCTGGTGCCGTGCTCGCCGGGGACGCCCTCAAGCGCTGGCGCGCCTTCCCGCTCGACTGCACCGCCGGGGAACTGCTCGACGCGCTGGTGGAGAGCCTGGCCGCGCTCCTGCTGTGTCACGTCACGGCCGCCGACGAGCGCGTCGACGATGCCTGGCGCCGTGAACCCGCCGGCTCCGCCCCGGAGCTGGCCGACCACGACCCGTCCCCGGAGAGCGCCGAGCACCGGATCGCGCTGGCCGTACGGCGCTGGCGGCGGGAGCTGGAGGAGTACGCCGAGGAGGAGGTCCGCGACCTCGACCGCGCCGTCGCGCCGGACCCCGAGATGGTCACCGCGCTGGTCGCCACCGCGCTGCTGGGCGGCCGCCGGGCGCGCTCGGCGGGCGAGAGGCTCGCCGAGCGGATCGGCCCGCACGGTGCGCTGCGGCTGCGCGACCGGGGCGGGCGGCTGCTCAACGGCCACCTGGAGCGGGTCCTGCAGGCCGAGCGGGAGCGCCGTCTCGCCCCGCTCGACGCCCTCGACGTCCGCGCCGAACCCCAGGCCGAACTCATCGCCGCGCTGTCCGTACTGCTGAAGGAGAGGTGACCGGTGACCGCCATGACCGACCAGGACCACACCGAGCACGCCGAGCACGCCGACCGTGACGACGACGCGGACGCCGAAGACGTGGATGCGAAGGACGCGGACGCCAGGGGCGCGGACGCCGGAGCCGTGGAGGCCGAGGACGCGGACACCGAAGACGTCGATGCCGGGCACGCGGGCGCCAAGGGCGCGGACACCGAGGACGCGGACGCCGAATACGGGGGTGCCAGAGCTGTGGACGCCGGAGACGTGGACGCCGAGGACGGGAAGAGCGAGGACGTGGATGCCGAGGGCGGCCACGGGAGCGGCGGCGCCGCGGGCGGGACGTCCGCGGAGGGCGGCGGCTCCTGGAGGCCCGGCGACGGTCAGCGCGCAGGCGACGCTCATGCGCGCGTGGCGGGCGCGTACGAAACCGGGTCTTCCGGCAACGCGTACGAAACCGGGTCTTCCGGGAACGCGAACGGCGCGGGCCGCGTGAACGGCTTGGCCGGCGCCGACGGGTGGGGCGACAGGCTGATCGCGCGGAGGAGCACTGCTGAGGCCGCCGAGGCCGCCGACGCCGTTGACGCCGCCACCCGGGAACCGGCCGCGGCGGTCGAGAACCGCGGACCCGGTCCGCAGGGGGCGGCGCAGGCGCCGGGGCCCCTCGTCTACCCCGGAGCCCTGCGTGCGCGCCTGGAGGCGCTGCGCGAGCTGGTGGGCCTGTCGCGCACCCGGCTCGACAGCCGGACCCTCTCGCGGGCCGGCCGGGTCCTGGACGAGTCGACGGCCCGGCGCAGGCTCTCCGGGCAGCACACCGTCGTCGCCGTCGCGGGCGCGACGGGCAGCGGCAAGTCGCAGCTGTTCAACGCGCTCGCCGGGGTCGTCATCTCGGAGACGGGCGTGCGCCGGCCCACCACGGCGGCGCCCATCGTGTGCAGCTGGAGCGAAGGCGCCCTGAGCCTCATCGAGCGGCTCGGCATCCCGCCCCGGCTGCGGCGCCGCCCCCTGTACAACGGCGAGGGGGACGCGGAGCTGGACGGGCTCGTCCTCGTCGACCTGCCCGACCACGACTCGGCGGCCGTCCAGCACCGCGAGCAGGTGGACCGTGTCCTCGCCCTCGTCGACGCGGTCATCTGGGTCGTCGACCCCGAGAAGTACGCCGACGCCATGCTCCACGAACGGTATCTGCGGCCCATGGCCGGCTACGCCGAGGTGATGTTCGTCGTCCTGAACCAGACCGACCGGCTGCCGGGTGAGGCCGCCGAGCAGGTCCTCGACGACCTGCGGCGGCTGCTCGACGAGGACGGCATCGCGCTCGGCGAGTACGGCGAACCGGGCGCCACCGTGCTCGGACTGTCCGCGCTCACCGGGGAGGGTGTCGGCGAACTGCGGGACGCGCTCGGCCGGTTCGTGGCCGAGCGCAGCGCACCGGCGCGCCGGATCGCCGCCGATGTCGACGGCGCCGCGGCCGGACTGCGGCACGTGTACGCCACCCGGCGACGTACCGGGCTGAGCGAGGAGGCGCGCGACGACTTCTCCGACCGGCTCGCGGACGCGGTGGGCGCCACCGCGGCGGGCGAAGCGGCCGAACGTGCTTGGCTGCGCAACGCCAACCGTGCGTGCGGGACGCCCTGGCTGCGGCTGTGGCACTGGTACAACGACCGGCGGGAGCCCCCCACGGGCCGGCTGCTGGCGCGGGCGCAGGTGGACGAGGAGGCCACGGCCCGCCAGCGCGTCGAGCAGGCGGTACGCACCCTGGCCGACCGGGCCTCGGCCGGGCTGCCCGTGCCGTGGGCGCAGGCGGTGCGCGAGGCCGCCGTACGCGGCTCCCAGGGGCTGCCCGAGGCGCTCGACCAACTGGCCGCGCGCGCCGCGCTGCCGGGGCGGCCGCCGCGGCCCGGCTGGTGGCCGGCGGCGGTGCTTGCGCAGGCGTCGATGACGATTCTGCAGGTCGTGGGCGGGCTGTGGTTGCTGGGCCAGATCCTCGGGGTCATGGCGCCCAACCTGGGGGTGCCGGTGCTGCTGATGGTGGCCGGCATCGTCGGCGGGCCGCTCGTGGAGTGGAGCTGCCGGATGGCCGCGCGCGGGCCGGCACGGCGCTACGGCACGGAGGCGGAGAGACGTCTGCGGGAGGCGGCTGCCGCGTGCGGACGGGCCCGGGTGCTGGACCCGGTGGCGGCGGAGCTGCTGCGGTACCGGGAGGTGCGGGGGCAGTACCTGCGGGTGACGGGGGTGGTGGCCGCGGCCATCTGAACGGGTTCCCGGTCTCCGGTTGCCGGTTGCCGGCTCCCGTTCTTCGGCTTCCGTTCCCTGGTTCCCGGTGGGGGCTCGCTCGTCCGGGTGACGAAGTTGTCCACAGGCGGAGGGCGGTCCACAGGGCTCAGCGGGCTCGGCCCGGCGGAGGCAGTCTGGCGGTGCGGCGATCGCGAAGGGCGGTCGCCGCGGCAGACGCAGCCGTACGGGACGGGCCCGTCGGCGTATCCGGGAGGGGTCGGCGATGAACGAGACGATCATCTGCGCCGTGGGAAACGTGGCCACACAGCCGGTGTACCGGGAGCTCGCGTCGGGAGCGTCCGCGCGGTTCCGGCTCGCGGTGACCTCGCGCTACTGGGACCGCGAGAGGAACCTGTGGGCGGACGGGCACACCAACTTCTTCACGGTGTGGGCCAACCGGCAGCTCGCCGCGAACGTGGCGGCGTCGCTCAACGTGGGCGATCCCGTGGTCGTGCAGGGCAGGCTGAAGGTGCGTACGGAGGTGCGCGAGGGGCAGAACCGGACCTCGGCGGACCTCGACGCGACGGCGGTCGGCCACGATCTCGCCCGCGGTACCTCGGCCTTCCGCCGGGCGACCAGGACCGAGCCGGGCGCGGCCGCCGTACCCCGGCATCCGGAGCCCGACTGGGAGAGTCCGCATCCGGGTTCCGCGAACCCGAGTTACGGGGACCCGGCTTCCGCCGACGCGGCTGCCGTGCACCCGGCTGGCCGACGGGGCGCGCAGGCGGCTGCGGTGACGTGATGTCAGGCGGTGCTCCGGGCCGGCCCGAGTGCGACATATCGGCCCATGTGTTCCCGGCGGCGCGGTGGATTTGTCGATAAGCCCTGCTCATCGGCCGTCTCGGCGATAACGATTCCGAGTCGGATCGCTTGTCCGACGATATGACTGGGAATCAGGGTGCGCCGCGTCCTTAGGATGCCGGGCATAGCTCTCGGGGCTTCTGATTCTGCTGCTGGGACCACACCCCCCCACGTCAACGGTCCAGCTCGAAGGGGAATTTGGTGTTTGCTTCGTTCTCTGTGCCGTCCCCGCGCGGGCGTCGAGCGGTCCGCGTGGCCGCCGTGACGCTGGCGTCCGGGCTCCTCGCCGCCGGCGTGCTGACGGGAGCCGGTACGGCCGCGGCCGCGGAGACGACACCGGGACAGGGCGGGGCGACCGCCACCATAGGCGGGCTCAAGACGTACGGCGCCGCGGTGATCCATGGCGACGGCGGTGACCAGCAGGTGTCGGCGGGGCTGTTCGAGATGTCGGTCGACGGCGGCGGAACGCTGCAGACGTACTGCGTCGACATCCACAACCCCACGCAGCGGGACGCGAAGTACCACGAGACCCCTTGGAGCGGCACCTCGCTGGGCGCCAACAAGGACGCCGGCCGGATCCGCTGGATCCTGCAGAACTCCTACCCGCAGGTCAACGACCTCGCCGCGCTCGCCGCCAAGGCCGGCGTCGCGGGCGGCCTGACGGAGCAGGACGCGGCGGCCGGCACCCAGGTCGCGATCTGGCGGTACTCGGACGGGGCCGACGTCGACGCCGTCGACCCGCAGGCCGAGAAGCTCGCGGACTACCTCCAGCGCAGCGCGGTCGACGTCGCGGAGCCCGAGGCGTCGCTGACCCTGGACCCGCCCGCCGTCTCCGGCCACCCCGGCGAACTGCTCGGCCCGGTGACCGTGCACACCAACGCGGACGCCGTGACGCTGGCGCCGCCCGCGGACGCGGCCATCAGCGGCGTGCGGATCGTCGACAAGGACGGCAAGCCGCTCACCTCCGCGGCGGACGGCAGCCAGGCCTTCTTCGACGTCCCCGAGGACGCCGCCGACGGGTCGGCAGAGCTGACCGCGCAGGCGTCGACCACCGTGCCGGTCGGCCGGGCCTTCGCGTCCGAGAGCAGGAGCCAGACGCAGATCCTGGCCGGTTCCAGCGAGTCGACGGTGTCGGCGACGGCGAGCGCGACCTGGGCCACGACCGGTGCGATACCGGCACTGTCGGCGCAGCGCGACTGCGCCGAGGGGGGCCTGGACATCACCGCGGTCAACCAGGGCGACGAGGCGTTCACCTTCGAGCTGATGGGCCTCGAGCACAGCATCCCGGCGGGACAGTCGCGCACCGTGACGATCCCGCTGCAGGAGGACCAGGCGTACGACTTCACGATCACTGGGCCGGGCGGCCTGGAGAAGCGGTTCACCGGGGTGCTCGATTGCAAGACGCAGGGCAGCACGGGCGGCGAGGTGACCCAGACGCTCAGCGAGCCGAGTCCCGCCACGGTGGGTGGCGTAGCCGACGACACCAACCTCGCCGCGACCGGCAGCTCCAGCGCGACCCCGCTGATCGCCGGCGTCGCCATAGCCTTCGTGGTGATCGGCGGTGCGGCCCTGGTCGTCGTCCGAAGGAAGCAGACTCCCTGACCGCGGGCCGGCGCGGGCGGCGCAGTCAGCGCGGGCGGCGCGTGCCGGGGTGCGGCGGTCCCGGCAGCGCTTGACGACGAGGAGCACCGGCGCGCCCGCACCCGCCCTGCTCAGCCTGGTGCTCGCGCGCCCCGGCCACCGACCACGCGAGCCGTGTGCGTCACTCCGTCATGGCTCCAACTGAGCTGCCGACGCCGGACCTTCGACCCCGAGACACGCGCGCATCCGAGAGCGCATGTCCTTCCAGCGCTCCCAGAGCCGGTGCAGATCCGCTTCGATCTCCTCGAAGGAGCTGTTCGGCATCGGATTGCCCTCTTCCAGGCACTTGATCCGCCGATACGCTCCGGCGAGTTCCTTCGCCACGGCGTCCAGCTCGGCGAGGACGAGAGCCGAAGCGGTCAGCTGAGCCTCCGCGAACGCGGCGTGGTGGGCGTGACGTGCCGTCTCCAGCTGATCGCGCGCGGCGTCCGTGACCGTGCCCAGGTGGACGTCCCACAGGTAGTTCATGAGCTGGATGCGGTAGCGGCGGTATGCCGCGTTGGTGGCGACGTAACAGGCCCGTCGTTCCGAGAGCCGGGCCTCCTCGCGATCCCGCAGCCACTGTGCCTGCACGGCCTGCTGCTGGCGTTCGAACTGCTCGCTCTGGACCCGAGTCACGATCCGCTGGGAGAAGACCGGGGCCAGCAGTGTTCCCGTGACACCGAAGAGTGCGGCGATCAACGCGGTCAGACCATCCCCCATACCTGCCCCCACAGGTTGCCGGACGCACTTCGACGCTCCTCCCATCATGCCCGGCAGGCGGACGCCGATGAAGGGTTCCGGCATGGTCGGGGCACAGGGTGGACGTGGTCCGGCCACCGTCCGAGACGCCGCAGGCGGGCGGCGTCTCGGACGCGGGAGGCGGGAATCGGCCGCCGTGCCGCCTCAGCCGGTCGTGTCGCGTCCTTACTTGTCGTCCGGGGTGATCTCCCACGTGGTGTTGTCGCCGTGCTGCTGCGTCCAGAACAGCCGCCAGCCGCCACGGAACAGCGTCGGGACCTTGGCGCCGAGGATGCCGTCCGTGCCCGGGTCGCCGTCGGAGACGTGGATGCCGGTGATCTCGTTGTCACCGTCGTTCTGGATGCCGCCGTTCACCGAGGACAGCATGTTGTCCAGGGTCGCCGAAGGGTCGCGGCCCTCGGCCAGGAAGCGCACCGGCTGTGCGCCGCGCGAGTAGTCGGTCGTCGTGGCGAAGACGTAACCGGAGTCCAGGGCGCCCCGCTGGGTGTGCAGGGTGTCGCCGGCGTCCTCGACGAAGGCGACGTGCGTGCGGTCGAGGAAGGTGACGTTGTCGATGCCCGTGTGCGCCTTGTCACCGGTGTAGAAGACGCTGAGCTTGCCGTTGTCCGAGCGCGGGTCGCTCTGGGTGAGCTTGTACAGGGTGCCCCAGCCGCCGTAGCCGTCATTGGCGGTGCTGGTGGTGTTGGTGTCGCCGGTGGCGTCGAAGTAGAACTCGCGGAAGTCCGTGCCCGGGCGGAACTGGCCGTTCTCCGTGCGCTTGAACGGGGTCGCGTTGGCCGCCTTCGCCAGGGCGTTGGCGTCGAACGCCTTGCCGCTGGTGTCGGTCTTGGTGTCGTGGAGGGTCACCCAGTGGGTGCTCAGGGCCGGACCGTAGTTGCTCAGGTCCTTCTGGTCGTCGGTGAACGCCCCGCCGGTGGGGTGCCCGCCGTCGACGTTCTGGTACGCGATGGGCGAACCGGTGCGGCGGGAGACCACCTGCAGCGCCTGGAGCCTGCCGCCCTTGGTGAGGTCGTGCTTGTCGTAGGGGACGAGCCGGTAGACGAAGCTGTTGGGGACCTTCGTCTTGGTGGCGACCGTCGTTCCGCCGCTGTCCTCGATCATCCACAGGTTGCCGGCGGAGTCGTTCTGGATGCCCTCGTAGCCGGCCCGTCCGGTGACGAAGGAGATGTCCTCCACCTTCGAGTCGATGTCCGGGGTGGCCTGGAGCACCCCGCCCTCGGCCCCCTCCTCGGAGGTGAAGAGCAGGCGCTTGGCCCAGGGGTCCCAGGTGGAACCGTCGATGGCGGGAAGGCTCGTGCCGTCGGCCTCCTTGGTGGCCAGCAGCGTCACCCGGTGTGCCTGGTCGGCGTCGAGGTTGACGCGGGTGATGTAGCCCGTCCCGCCGCCCTCGTGCCCCTGGAAGAGGAAGCGCGTGCCGTACGGGTAGGACGCGTCCGCGCCGTGCAGGCCGGACATCCTCAGGTAGGTGTTCTTGTCGGGCTCGGTCTTGCTGGCCTCGATCTTCACGCCCGGGGCCTGCTTGACGGCGGGGTCGGGCAGCAGCGTGCCGTCACCGAGGTATCCGTAGTACGGGACCTGCTCGGTGGGGTTCTCCAGCTTCAGGGAGCCCTGCGCGACGGGGTGCTCGGTGAGCCCGGGCGACAGGACATTCGGAGCGGCCACGCCGCGGGCGTCGGCGACAGCAGGCACCGACGACCAGGCGGCCACGCCGCCACTGGCGTCGGCGGCACCGGAAGACAGTGCGAGACCGGCACCGATCACACTCGTCGCCACCACTGTCGCGGCTACGCCGGCACGTCTGTTCTTGGCCATGTGGGATCACCTTTCCGGATGAGCTAGGGCACACAGTCAAGACACAGCCGCCGTCCCACGATGGCTGGACCGGTGTCAGTCCGATTGATGATCCGTGAACATTGGGCGGTCCTGCCCGGTAAGGAAAGTCCAACCGGTAACAGGGCCCCCGTCTCCGCGGGCGCGGCAGCGGTGGCAGACGACGGTCGAGCCTCCGCCGCCGGTCGCAAAGAGCCAGGCCAGCGCCCCGGGACCGAACGCGTTTCCCCCCAGGGGTGGCGGTCAGGCAAGATGGGGTGTATCTGCCCACTGCCAGATTTCAAGTTGCCGGACGGTTTCTCTTGGCTGAGTTCATTTACACCATGCGCAAGGCGCGCAAAGCGCACGGCGACAAGGTGATCCTCGACGACGTCACCCTGAACTTCCTGCCGGGTGCCAAGATCGGCGTCGTCGGTCCGAACGGTGCCGGTAAGTCGACCGTGCTGAAGATCATGGCGGGGCTGGAGCAGCCCTCCAACGGCGACGCGTTCCTGTCACCCGGCTACAGCGTCGGCATCCTGCTCCAGGAGCCCCCGCTGAACGACGAGAAGACCGTCCTGGAGAACGTCCAGGAGGGTGTCGCCGAGATCAAGGGCAAGCTCGACCGGTTCAACGAGATCGCCGAGCTGATGGCGACCGACTACTCGGACGCCCTGCTCGACGAGATGGGCAAGCTCCAGGAGGAGCTCGACCACGCCAACGCCTGGGACCTCGACGCCCAGCTCGAGCAGGCCATGGACGCCCTGGGCTGCCCGCCCGGCGACTGGCCCGTGGTCAACCTCTCCGGTGGCGAGAAGCGCCGGGTGGCGCTCTGCAAGCTCCTCCTCGAGGCCCCCGACCTGCTGCTCCTCGACGAGCCCACCAACCACCTCGACGCCGAGTCGGTGAACTGGCTGGAGCAGCACCTCGCCAAGTACGAGGGCACCGTCGTCGCCGTCACCCACGACCGGTACTTCCTGGACAACGTCGCCGGGTGGATCTGCGAGGTCGACCGCGGCCGCCTGCACGGCTACGAGGGCAACTACTCCAAGTACCTCGAGACCAAGGCCGCCCGCCTCAAGGTCGAGGGCCAGAAGGACGCCAAGCGGCAGAAGCGGCTCAAGGAAGAGCTGGAGTGGGTGCGCTCCAACGCCAAGGGACGGCAGGCGAAGTCCAAGGCGCGTCTGGCCCGCTACGAGGAGATGGCCGCCGAGGCCGAGAAGATGCGGAAGCTGGACTTCGAGGAGATCCAGATCCCGCCGGGCCCGCGGCTGGGCAACGTCGTCGTCGAGGTCGAACACCTCAGGAAGGCCTTCGGTGAGAAGGTCCTCATCGACGACCTCTCCTTCACCCTGCCGCGCAACGGCATCGTCGGCATCATCGGGCCGAACGGCGCGGGCAAGACCACGCTGTTCAAGATGATCCAGGGGCTGGAGAAGCCCGACTCCGGTTCGATCAAGGTCGGCGACACCGTCAAGATCTCCTACGTCGACCAGAGCCGCGAGAACATCGACCCCAAGAAGACGCTGTGGGCCGTCGTCAGCGACGAGCTGGACTACATCAACGTCGGCCAGGTCGAGATGCCCTCGCGGGCCTACGTCTCCGCCTTCGGCTTCAAGGGCCCGGACCAGCAGAAGCCGGCCGGTGTGCTCTCCGGCGGTGAGCGCAACCGCCTGAACCTGGCGCTCACCCTCAAGCAGGGCGGCAACCTGCTGCTCCTCGACGAGCCGACCAACGACCTCGACGTCGAGACGCTCTCCAGCCTGGAGAACGCACTGCTGGAGTTCCCGGGCTGCGCCGTGGTCGTCTCCCACGACCGCTGGTTCCTGGACCGCGTCGCCACCCACATCCTCGCCTACGAGGGCGAGTCCAAGTGGTTCTGGTTCGAGGGCAACTTCGAGTCGTACGAGAAGAACAAGATCGAGCGGCTCGGCGCGGACGCCGCGCGTCCGCACCGCGCCACCTACAAGAAGCTGACCCGGGGCTGATCGATCTTGCGGCACATCTACCGCTGCCCGCTGCGCTGGGCGGACATGGACGCGTACGGGCACGTCAACAACGTGGTCTTCCTGCGCTATCTGGAGGAAGCCCGTATCGACTTCCTGTTCCGCCCGGACAAGGAGTTCCAGCAGGGGTCCGTGGTGGCGCGCCATGAGATCGACTACAAGCGGCAGCTCGTCCACCGGCACGCGCCCGTGGACATCGAGCTGTGGGTCACGGAGATCCGGGCCGCGTCCTTCACCATCGCCTACGAGGTGAAGGACGACGACGTCCTCTACGTCCGCGCCTCGACGGTGATCGTGCCGTTCGACTTCGAGGCGCAGCGGCCCCGCCGGATCACCGCGCAGGAACGGGAGTTCCTCGCGGAGTACCGGGACGACGGCGAGGAGGAGGCCGTCGCCGCATGACGGTGCTCCATCTCGCGGACGAGGGGGAGGCGGCGGATCTCGCGGCCTTCCTCTCCCGGCTGCTCCATTACGACCGCGGAGCGGCGGTCCGCATACAGGCGGCGGGCACCGCGCTCGCCGTCTTCGGCCGCCCGCCGTCCTTCGAGGTGCTGGCGATCCGCGCGGTGCGGCTCGCCAAGCCGTACGAGGACGGGCTCGACGTCGCGCTGGACGTGACCGTCTCGGCCGGTGAACTGCTTGAGTCCGTGGACGAGTCGGCGACCACGGCCGCAGTGCCTGCCGCCGTCACCGGGCCGCCGTGGGCCGGAGTGCTGCCGCCGCGCGGAGGATGGCAGCCCGAGCCCGGTCTCCCGGCGCCGGACGCGCTGCGGGCGGCGGTCGGCGCGGCCGTCGCCGAGTTCCGTGCCCGCACCGGCGAGCTGACGCCTGAGCAGCGGACCAGGGCCGAACTGGACCGCATCGGGCGGGAGATCTGGTCCCGCACGATCGGTGACACCGGGCTGCCGGTGCGGGTCGTGCACGCGGCCCAGTCGCTCGGCTTCCTGCGCCCCGAGGTGGACGACCCTGCGCTGCTCGTCTCGGGCGCCTGGCTGAGGCTGCGCACGCCGTACGGCTCGGTCGCCGTGCGGCGGGCGGGACGTGCGGCGCTGGGCGTCAGCGTCAACCTCCGCTGACGACAGGCAAGCCGATCAGCGCTGCTCGCCGCTGTCGTCCGGCCGGACGGCGATGTGGTCGCTCTCCAGTTCCAGGGCCACCCGGTCCCGCATGCCCAGGGCCTCGGTGTACTCGGCCGGGAGCTGGAGGCGGCCGGCGCGGTCGAGCATGGCGTACTCGCGGGCGACCACCGTCTCGTGGCCGGTCGTCGCGTCGACCTCGCTGCGGCGCAGCACCTCCGTGGACGTGCGGCCGTCCCGGATGGCGACCGTGCGGCGCACCTCCGTGGCGACCGCCTGGTCGTGGGTGACGATGACGACGGTGGTGCCGAGGCGCTCGTTCGCGGTGCGGAAGGCGGCGAAGACCTGTTCCGCGGTGTGCGAGTCGAGTTCGCCGGTGGGCTCGTCGGCGAGCAGCACCGCGGGGTCGTTGGCGAGGGCGACGGCGATGGCCACGCGCTGCTGCTGGCCGCCGGACAGTTGCTGCGGGCGGCGGTCGCGGCAGTCCGCCACATGCAGCAACTCCAGGAGTTTCAGGGCGCGTTCGGCGTGGGCGCGGCGGGCCCCGCGGGTGCGGGCGCCGGACAGTTGCAGCGGGAGGGCGACGTTCTGGGCGGCGGTGAGGTAGGGCAGCAGGTTGCGGGAGGTCTGCTGCCAGACGAAGCCGACGGTGGCGCGGCGGTAGGCCAGGCGGTCCCTGGCGGTCATGGTGAGCAGGTCGTGCCCGGCCACGCGGGCGGCGCCGGCGGTGGGGGTGTCCAGGCCGGCGAGGATGTTCATGAGGGTGGACTTGCCGCTGCCGGACGCGCCCACCAGCGCCATCAACTCGCCCTCGCGGACCAGGAGGTCGAGGCCCTGGAGCGCCTGCACCTCCACTCCGTCCGCGCTGAAGATGCGGACCAGACGGTCGCAGGTGATCAGCGCGTCGTGGCCGTAGGCCGGGCGGTCGCGGCGCGCGGCGGCGCGGTCGGCCAGGTCGGCGAGGGTGGGGTTCGTCGTCATCGGGCTGCCTCCTCGACCGGCGCTCCGACGGGGGCCGGGTGGGTCGTCGGGCGTGGTCCGTGCGTGGTCCGGGTAGGCGCTTCGACGGGGCTCGGGTGGTGTGTCCGGCGGGGTCCGGCCGCGGTTCCGGCGGGCCGTCCGATGAGGGCAGGGCGGGATGCCGGGTGTCTTCCGCTCACCGTCTCGGGGTGCGATCCGGCGGGGCCCAGGCCAGCCGTCGGGCGTGTGCGTGTCATGCCCTCGGCTTCGGTGGGCCGTACGACGCGGGCCGGGTGCGTCATCGGCTGTCTCCCGCGCGCAGTTCCGTGATCGATCCTCGGCGCCCCGTCCACCATGCTTGCACCCCCGCGACGGCCACCGTCACCGCCAGGATCGCCAGCGCGGGCACCGCCAGCGACATCGCGTCCGTACGCAACTCGGTGCGGCCCGGGGCGGGTTCGGCGGAGGCGAGGGCGATCGTCGTCAGGTCGACGCCGGGCGACAGCAGCCGGATCGCCGCCCAGCCGGTCAACGCGCCGCCCGCCGCGGCCGGCAGCGCCTGCGGCAGCGACTCCAGGACCAGCAACCGGCGGCCCTGCGCCCGGGTCAGGCCCATCGTGCGCAGGCGGGCCAGCAGGGCGGCTCGTTCGGGGGCGGCGCGCAGCAGGGACAGCAGCAGGGCCAGTACGGCGTAGCCCGCGCCCGCCGCCACGGCGGCGATGTAGACGCGCTCGGCGCCGGACTGCAGGGGCGAGTCGACGTACCGGGCCCGCTCCTCCGCCCGCACCTGCACGCCCCCGGCGCCGCTCGCCGCCCGGCGCAGCGCGCCCGCGTCGATCCGGCCGCCGGTGAGCAGCAGCGCGTTGGGACGGGCGGCCTCCCGGCTCAGCCCGGCGCGGTCGACGACCAGGAAGTCGGCGCCGGTCACGGCGGGTGTGCGGGCCCGGACCAGGGCGACCCGGACGGCGACCGTGCTGCCGTCCTCCAGCCGCACCGGGAACGGCCGGGTGCCGTACGTGCGCGCCACCTCCGGGGAGGCCAGCGCCGGAAGCGCCCCGCCGCCCGCCGGACGCCTCAGCCGACCGGCGTCGAACGCCCCGAGCCCGGTGCGGTCCGCCAGTTCGGCGTAGTCGCGCGGGTCCACGCCCGCCAGCGGCACCGACTGCCTGCCGTCCTCCGGCTTGGCCTGGTAGGCGATGCTCACCTCGGCCAGCCCCCGCACACCGGGGGACCGGCGCACCCGCTCGGGCAGCCCCGACGGCAGCGGGGCGGTCGCCTCGACGCGGGCGTCGGCGCCGACGGCGAGCAGCGCCGCGTGGTCGCGGGCCTCGCGCACGCCCGCCAGGACCGAACCGCCGAACGCGGCCGTGGTCAGCGCCGCCAGCAGCGCCAGCAGGGGCAGCACCGCGGAGGCGGAGGCGCGGCCCGCGCGGGCCAGCGACAGGACGCCCAGCAACCCCCGCAGCCGGGCGGCCGGGCGGGCCAGCGCGCGCAGCGGCAGCGGGTGCAGGCGGGCCAGCAGCAGGGCCGCGGCCACGCCGATCAGCACCGGGGCCTGCGCGCCGAGCTGATCACCGGTCGCGCCCCGCCTGCGCAGGGTCTCGACCGCGGCCAGCGCCACGGCCACCACGGTGAGCTCCGCGACCGTACGGCGCCGGGACGGACGTACCGCCGTCACGTCCTGCCGGCCGCCGTGGACCCGGACCGCCCGGTGCGCGAGCGCGGCCCGCAGCGGGAACGCGGCGCAGGCGGCCACCGTGACCGTGGCCGCCGCGGCGACGGCGGGCAGCGGACGCCCGCCGGGGAGGGCGAGGAGCGCCACCGCCAGGCCCACCGCTCCCGCGGGCAGCGCGACGACCGCGGTCTCGGCGAGCAGACGTCCCGTCACGCCCGGCAGGGAGCCGCCGCGGGCGCGCAGCAGGGTGAGTTCGGCGCGGCGGCGGTCGGCGGCGAGGGCGCCGGCCATCAGCAGGACGACGGCGGCGACCGTGCCGGTGCCGAAGGCGGCCACGGCGACGAGCGGCCGGACGCCCGCGCGCAGCCGTGTGAAGCGGCCGAGGACGTCGTCCAGGCCGGTCTCGGCGTCCGTGGCCGGGTCGGTCGCCGCGCGCACCGCGAGCAGGTCCGGACCGGACTCCAGGGAGGCGATCGCCGACCGCAGCCGGTCCGCGTCATGGGCGTGGAGGTCACCGGTGGCGGGCGTCAACTGCCAGTAGCGCCAAGGGTTCCCGGCCGTCCCCAGCATCGCCGGGGCCGCGTCGGGGGCCAGCAGCAGGGCGCCCAGCCAGTACTTGTCGGCGTCGGCGCCCCCGCCCGGCACCCGGACCAGGCTCGGGCTGCGCAGCAGGGGCTGGGTCGCCCAGTAGCCGCCGTCCGGGTCGCGCGGAGCGACGACGCCGGTGACACGGACGGCGAGCGGGGCGCGTTCCACGGCGGGCAGGTGGATCACCGCACCGGTCCTGATGCGCAGCTTCCTCGCGGTCTCGGCGGTGACGGCGGCCTCCACCGCGGGCGTGGCGGCGGTCACCCGCCCGGCGGCACGGGGCAGGCGGCCGGAACGGACCGTCGCGTGCCCGGCCAGACCGTTCTGCGCGGCGAGCACGAACTGGGCGGGCAGCCCCGTCGGCCGGGGCAGCCACGGGTCCGGCGCGGGCAGCGGGCGGCCGGTGCGCACCCCGTACGTCGACTGGCCGGGGTCCGCGACGAGCGGCCGTCCGACCGCGGCGCGGACGCGCGCGTACTGCCGGCCGAGCGGGCCGGGACGCAGCGCCTCCTCCCGCCGTTCCCGGGGCAGGCGCAGGTCCGGCTGCGGGGCGGACAGGCGCAGGGCGGTGCTGTCGGGACGCGCCTGTGTGACGGCCCGGCGCAGCCCGGCGTCCTCGTACCGGTCGACCGCCGACGGGAAGGCGGCCGCCAGAAACGCGGTCAGCGCCACCAGCACCGCCAGCGCGCACGCGGCGACGGGCGCGGCACGCAGACGGGTCCGGACCCACGGGGCCGGAACCGGGCACGCGGGCGCGGACGAGGCCGGGGACGCGGGCGCGGACGGCACCGCGGACCGGGCCGGGGCCGGGGGAGCGCCGCCCGCCTCCGCGCCGCTCGTGTCCGTGTCGCCCGCCTCCGTGCGGCCCGCGTCCGCGCCGTCGACTTCCGTGCGGCCCGCCTTCGCGCCGTCGGCTCCCGTGCCACTGGTGCCCGTGCGGCCCGCGTCCGCGCCGCCGACTCCCGTGCGGCCCGCGTCCGCGCCGCCGACTCCCGCGCGGCCCGCGTCCGCGTTGCTGGCTGCCGTGCTGCGTGCGTCCGTGCCGCCGACTTCCGTGCGGCCCGCCTTCGCGCCGTCGGCTCCCGTGCCACTGGTGCCCGCGCGGCCCGCGTCCGTGCCGTCGGCTCCCGCGCGGCCCGCGTCCGCGCCGCCGACTCCCGTGCCGCCCGCGTCCCTGCCACCGGCGCCCGCGCCGTCCGCGCCCGCGCTCGCCCCGTCCGTGTCCCTGTGTGGACGCATGTCACTCGCCTCCCTGCTCGCGCAGTGACCTCGCCGGGTCGGTCCGGCGCAGTGCCAGCAGGGCGGTGACCAGGAGCGGGGTCGCCGCCACGGCCGCGAGGACCAGGGCCAGCCGGGGGAGCGGGAGTTCCACGAGCACCTCCGGCACCGGGCGGGTCGCCTGCGCGGTCAGCACGGTCAGCGGGATCACCGCCCGGGCCAGCACGGTCCCCAGCACCGTGCCCACCAGCAGCGCCAGCGCCGCCAGCACGCCCTGCTCCACGGCGATCATGCGGGCGAGCCGTCGGCGCGGGGCGCCCAGGGCGCGCAGTACGGCGAGTTCGGCGCCCCGCTCCCGCAGCGAGCCCGCCGCGCTCACCGCGAACCCGACCGCGGCCAGCGCCGCGGCAACCGCGGCCGTCGCCGCGAACGCGGCCTCGGGGCCCGCGCCGAACGGGTCGTCGCGCAGGTGTGCCGCCGTCTCGTCCCGCACCACGACCTGACCGGCCTCCAGGTCGGGCAGCGCCCGCAGCCGCTCGGCGACCCGCGCCGACGCGCCCGGGTCGGTGCGCAACCACCACTCCGTCGGCGTGACGCTCGCCCCGTACCGCTCGGCCAGCACCCGGTTCACCGACCGCAGATCGACCAGCAGGGCCCCGCCGTCCGCGTCGCCGGTCGTCGGCAGCGCCCGCACCGACGCCACGATCCGCACCGGCACGTTCTCGCCGCCGAGCGTCACGTCCACCCGCCGGCCGACGCGCGCGCCCGCCGAGGCGAGGAAACGGTCGGTCGCGACGGCCCTGACCTCCGCGGCCCGCACGGGTTGCGCGACCCGCATCCGCACCGTCACCGAGGCGATCACCCAGGTCTCGTCGGCCGGGATGTGCCCCGTGTCGTACTCGACGGCCGGCGGCCCCGACGAACTCACCTTCGGGCGGGTGGGGTTGGTGTCGGCCTCCGGGGACGCGAGCTGCCCGTCGCCGCCCGAGTCGGCCGTCCAGGCGGCCGGCAGCGGCAGCCGCCGTACGGTCCCGTCGGTGCCGGTGGCCGTCAGGCGGCCCAGCACCAGGCGGTGCCGTTCGGAGTGCCCGACCGGCTGGGACATCACCAGTTGCAGGCCGGTGAGCGTCAGCGGGCCCGGCGGGACCGTGACCCCGAGGGTGTGGGCGCGGCCGTCGGCGGGGAGTTCGCCCGCCGGGACCTGGTACGGGGTGCCGTACCGGTCCTCCAGGGTGAGCGTCGCGTCCGTCGTGGTGCCCTGCTGCCGCGAGGTGCGCAGGGTCGCCGTCAGCCGCAGCCGGGCGGTGCGCGCGGGCACCCGGGCGCCGGCCGTCGCCCCCTTTGGGCCGAGCCCGGCGAGCAGCGGCCGCACCGGCCGCGACGCCAGGTCCCGGCGCATCAGCACCGCGTCCGCCGCGTGCGCGGTGTCCAGCGCCAGCAGGGCCGCCGTGCGGTCCCCGGACAGCGGCAGCTCGGTCCGGACGGCGGGCGCGGCCTCGCGGACGTGCGGGATAGCCGCGTACGTGTCCGAGCGGCCCGGGCCGTCCTCCCCGGCGGCGACGACCCGTACGGCGGCGCCGGCGCCGAAGTCCGCCTGGTCGTCCTGCGAGCGGTCCCAGGAGGCGCCCTGCGCCACGGCCAGCATGCCGAGCGCGACGGCGAGCACCAGCAGCAGCACCGGGCCCGCGCCGCGCGCCGGGCGGCGGCTGAGCTGCCAGCCCGCCAGCGCCGCCGTCAGCCCGCGCCCGCCGGCCGCCCGGCGCTCGGCGAGCCGTGCCACCGGAGGCAGCAGCCGCAGTGTCAGCACCGTCCCGGCGAGCAGCGCCAGCGCGGGCGCCGCCACCAGCAGCGGGTCGATGCCCAGGGTGCCCCGGCTCCCCTCGGCCACCGCGCCGGAGTCCTGCCGGCCGAGCTGCCAGTACGCGACCCCGGCCACCGCCAGCAGTCCCAGGTCCGCGCCCGCCCGCACCGCCCCCGGCAGCGACCGGGCCCGGCCCGCCCGGAACCCCTCGACGGTGAGCGCCGGCAGCGTCACCGCCAGCGCGCACCCCAGGGCCATGCCCGCCGCGACCAGCCACACCCCGGGCCGGCCGCCGGGCGGCACGTCCAGGCGCAGCCCGATCCGGGCCAGCGCCCCCTGCCCGGCCAGCAGCCGGGTGAGCGGTCCCGACAGCGGCGGCGCGCACAGCACCGCGGGCGCCGCCAGGAACAGCGCCTCCACGGCGGCGATGCCCGCGATCCGGGCCCGGGAGCCGCCGCGCGCCCTCAGCAGCCGCGTCTCGCCCGCCCGTTCGGCGCTCAGCAGCCGGGCCACCAGCAGCAGCGCGCAGGCGGCGAGCAGGGCGAGCTGCAGCGCGACGATCAGCAGGGTGGAGCGGGAGACCAGCAGTGAGCGCTCGACACGGTCCAGGACGTCCGGGAGGGAGGTGCCGGCGGCGGTCGTGCCGCTCAGCGCGGGCTGCCCGCGCAGGGCCTTGCTCTCCGACCGGGCCGCCCGGCGTAACGCGTCGATCCGCCCGGTCGTCACGGAGGAGAAGTCGGCCGACGCCAGCCAGGCCGACGGTCCGCCGCTCACCTTCCCCGCGGTCAGCACGCCGGGGGCGGTGAGCAGCGGGCCGTACGTCGTGAAGCCGACCGTCCGCACGCCCCGGCCGCCGAGGTCGTCCAGCCGCCAGTAGGGGGCGTCGGCCGCCGCGGGACGGTAGACGCCGGTGAGGCTGACGCGCACCTTCGGGCCGCCGAGCCGGTCGGCGAGGGTGAGGCGGGCGCCCGGCCGCAGGCCGAGAGCGCGGGCGGCGGCCTGCGGCAGGGCGGCCTCGACGCCGTCCCCCGGGCGGTCGCGGGGGGCACGGCCCGCGACCACGCGCACCTGCGTGGGGTCCAGCGCGGCGAAGTGCGTCAGGTCCGGGTCGCCGGACCGTTCGGCGGGCGGCCGCAGCGAGCGGGGCAGCGCGTACGGTCCGGAGCGCAGCAGCGTCCGCACGGTCACCGGCAGTCCGTCGAAGGCCCGCCGCGCGCCCGCCCGGACGGCGTCCTCGGCGGCGGCGCGACGGCCGGCCGGCACGTCGGCCTTGACGATCAGCGCCGCGTCGGCGGCGTTCGACGGGTCGGCCAGCGAGTGCCGCAGGGCCGCGTCGCCGATCGCGCCCGCGTAGGCGGTCAGCGTGGTCAGGACCGCCGTGGTCAGCAGGACGGTGAGCAGGGCGGCGGCGAGCAGCAACCGGTGCGCGCGGGCACGCAGCAGCACGAACCGTGCGGTCGCCACCGCTGCGGTCGCCGCCCCTAATCCGGTCACCCGGCCCCCCGTGGTTGTCCAGACCTCCGGGCGATGCTGTCAGAGGCGAGGGGGCGCAGGTAAGCGCTTGTGCAGCGGCCTTGACCGGATTGTGACCGGAATCCGGCGCCGCGCGACCGGAATCCGTACGTCCGTCCGGCCGGTCGGTCCCCGGTCAGTCCGGGGTGTTCACCATCGAGGCCGCCGCGTACGTCAGGTACTTCCACAGCTGCTGCTCGTGCTCCTCGGACAGGCCGAGTTCGTCGAGGGCCACCCGCATGTGCCGCAGCCAGGCATCGTGCGCCTCCCGGTCCACGGTGAAGGGGGCGTGCCGCATGCGCAGCCGGGGGTGGCCGCGGTTCTCGCTGTACGTCGTCGGACCGCCCCAGTACTGGATCAGGAACAGCGTCAGCCGGTCCTCGGCCGGGCCGAGGTCCTCCTCCGGGTACATCGGCCGCAGGACCGGGTCCTCGGCGACTCCCTCGTAGAAGCGGTGCACCAGGCGGCGGAAGGTCTTCTCCCCGCCGACCTGCTCGTAGAAGGTCTGCTCCTGAAGCGTGCCGCGCCGAATCTCATTCACGCCCCCATGGTCGCAGACGGCGCGCGCGAAGACCCAGGCCCTCGGACCGCCGGGACCCGCCCCGCAGCCGTCCCCTGCCCGCCTTGTCCGTCACCGTGGCGGACCGCCCGTAGTGTGGAGGTATGGGCGCGCACGCTCTCGACAGGGATCTGGAAGACCTGGCCGCCTCCGCCCGGCAGGCGCTGGTGCGGCGGATCGACGCGAGCGGGGCGTGGGAGGCCGACCCGGTGTGGCGGGAGGCGTTCGCGGCCGTCCCGCGTCATCTGTTCGTGCCGTACTACTACGTCGGCGTCCGGGGCGGCTACGAACGCCGGTGGGGCGAGACCCCCGACCCGGCGGCGCGCGAGGACTGGCTGCGCGGCGCCTACTCCGACGCCCCGCTGGCCACCCGGCTGCGCGACGGCGACCTGGTCTCCTCCAGCAGCCAGCCCTCGCTCATGGCGCGGATGCTGGTCGCACTGCGGGTACGGGACGGCGACCGGGTTCTGGAGATCGGCACCGGAACCGGCTACAACGCGGCGCTGCTGGCCCACCGGCTCGGCGACGACGACCTGGTCACCACCGTCGACCTCGACCCGGAGATCACCGAGTCGGCGCGGCGGCACCTGGCCGCCGCCGGACACCGTCCGGCCGTCGTCACCGGCGACGGGGCCCGCGGCGTCCCCGAGCGCGCCCCCTTCGACCGGATCGTCGCGACCTGCGCCCTGACGTCCGTACCGCCCGCCTGGCTCGCCCAGTGCCACCCCGGCGCGCGCGTCCTGGCCCCGCTCGCCACCGGCCTGATCGCGCTGACCGTCCGCGACGGCGGACACGCCGAGGGGCACTTCCTGCCCACGCCCGCCTACTTCGTGCCGCTGCGCGGCGGGACCGGCTCGCGGCCCGAGCCCCCGGACCTCGACGCGGTGCCCGACCACGCCCGGGGCGACGAACTGTTCGGCTTCCTGCTGGCGCTGACCCGCGGCAGCCTCGACGCGCGGGAGGCCTACGTCCTGTGGGAGCGCGAGGGACGGCCGCTACGGGAGCGCTACGGCATCACGGCCGGCCAGGAACGCGCGTGGGCCTGGCTGGACGACCCGGAGGGGCCGTACGCCTGGCCCCTCCCCGCCTGATACCGCCTGATCCAACCCGATCCTGCCCGATCCTGCCTGATCCTGGCCCGGCGGCTCAGCCGCGCCGGATGGTGATCGTCGTCCACGCGCCGACGTGCACCCGGTCGCCGTCCTGCAGCGGCACCGGCACGAAGGGCTGGATGGGCTCCTCGGAACCGTTGACCGTGGTGCCGTTGGTGGAGTTCTGGTCGACGACCGCCCAGCCGCCGTCCGGCTGCTGCACCAGCACCGCGTGCTGGTGCGAGACGCCCGGGTCCTCCGGCGGCACCGACAGGTCGATGTCGGGGGTGTCGCCGGTGGAGTGGCGCCGGCGGCCGATGGTGACCTGGTTGCCGTTGAGGGTGCGCTGCTGCTCGGGCGAGTACGCGGGCAGGTTGAGCCCCGCGGCCTCGGGGCCGGAGCGCTGCATCATCGCCATGAAGTACTCGCGGTCCGGCCCGATGGTCGCCGTCCAGGACGCCGGCTGCTGCTGGTACGCGGGGCCGGGCGGGGCCTGGGTCGCGCCGGGCTGCGGATAGCCGTAGCCGCCGCCCGGTCCGCGGCCGCCGGGACCGCTCGGAGCGCCCGGACCGCCGGGAGCACCATGGCTGCCCGGAGCGCCGGGGCCGCCGTGGGCGCCGGGGCCGGACGAAGGCGGGGAGATCACCCAGTCGTCGTCACCGGGGCCGAAGGGCGGACCGCCCTGCGGGGACCGTCCCGGCGTCTCCTGCGGGAACGTGGGCGGAGCGGGCGCGCCGGACGGCTGGTACCCCTGCGGCGCGCCACCGGGCGCACCGGGGCCACCGTGACCGGCAGGACCGCCGGGGCCACCGTGACCACCAGGACCGCCGGGGTCACCGTGACCACCAGGCCCGCCGTGACCACTGGGCCCGCCGTGACCACCGAAGCCGCCGGGGCCTCCCGCACCGGGAGCGCCGAAGCCGCCGCCGGGGCCGCCGGGACCACCTGGGCCGCCGGAGCCAGGAGCGCCGAAGCCGCCGGGGCCCGCGGGACCGCCGGAGCCGCCGGGGCCCGCGGGCGGGGTCGGGCCGGGCGGCGGGACCGGGCGCGAGGGGTCGGGGCCGAAGTTGGAGGGGCCGGACGGCTCGCTGCCGAACGACGGGATCGGCTCGGCGGGCCGGTTCATCTGCGACGGGCGGGAGCCCTGGTAGTCGAAGGCGTCACCCCCGCCGTACGACGGTCCCGGCGGCTGCTGGTAGCGCGCGGACGGGCCCGGGCCGGGCGCCGGCGGGCGCGGGGCGGCCGGGGTGTAGGAGGTCGCGGTGTTCGTCAGGAAGTTCCACCGGCACTCCTCGCAGAAGGGCGCGCCGCCCTCGCGGGGCGTGCGGCACTGCGGGCACAGCTCCGGCTCGTGGTCCGGCACGGCCGACAGATGCGGGCGGCCGCCGGGCTGGGTGCCCTGCGGGGGCGGGAAGCCGTAGCCGCCGCCGGGTACGGGCGGGGGCGGTGGGGGTGGCGGGGGCACGGCACCGGCCATGCGGTGACCGCAGACCTCGCACCAGTCGTCGGAACCCGACTGGTGTCCGTTCGGGCAGGTCGGCATGTCGGCGCTTCCCCCTCTCCTTCAGGGTCCTACTACGGTCGTACTGCGTCGTTGCTGGTCACTTCTTCACACGAACGGTCTTTGTGGATCGGGTTTCGAGAGTCATCTCGTCGGCGTCCTCGACCTTCGTCTTCAGTCGCACAGTACCGGTCGCGGCGTCGACCACGTCCACCACCTTCGCAAGCAGTTTCGCAGTATCCGCGTTTCCGGAGGCGCTGGCGAGCTGGACGGCGCGGCCCAGCTTGGCTGTCGCTCCGTCGAAATCACCCGCTTTGCGGAGGTCCAGTCCCTGCTGGATGGCCTGGGCCAGTTCCGCCTGCCCGGTGTAGTGGGCGACCTGCGGGTTGATCGAGGTGGAGGCGGCCATGTCGTCGGTCCACACGGCCCGTACCAGGCCCTGGGCGCCCAGGTTCCGCACGCCGCCCCCCTCTCCCTCGCCCTGCGGGATCACCAGCGAGACGCGGGCGGCCAGCATCTCCTGGCCGATGTGGGCGGCCGGGACCTCGACGCAGACGTGGTAGTCGCGGGACTCGTCGCCCCAGGAACCGGTGGGGTAGTCCCCGGCGCGCGGCCCCGCTTCGGTCCGGCGGTCGGTCAACTCCTCGACCGTGGGCGCGACTTGCTTGACGAACTTGATGGTGGTGCCCACCGGCGTCCACAGCCTGAGGGCGACGTCCGCGACCTCCTTGCCCATGGCCTCCTCCATCATCCGCGTGAAGTCGGCGGCCAGGGCGGCCGGGTCGGCGACGATGTCGGCGGTACCGAGCAGGGCGGAGGCGATCCCTGTGACTTCTTTCACTTCCCAGTCGGTGCCCACCCCGCGGGCGTCGCAGGTGAAGCGGCCGGCGCAGGCGTCCAGGGAGGCCTTGAGATCCTCGGCCGACTCGTGCTCGTTGCGGCCGTCGGTGAGCAGGATGCCGTGCCGGATGGCGACGTCCGCGGAGGACAGCAGCCGGTCGGCCAGGCGCAGCCAGGTGCCGATGGCGGTGCCGCCGCCCGCGCTCAGCTTGCGCAGGGCCTGCTTGGCCTGGCCCCGGGTGGTGGCGTCGGCCACCGCGAGGCGGCCGCCGCCCGGGTAGACCTCCTTGGCGACGTGCGTGCCGCCGATCACCGCGAAGTGCACGCCGTCGCGCAGGGTGTCGACCGCGGCGGCCGTCGCGTCCCGCGCGTTGCGCATCTTGGTCGACGGGTAGTCCATCGACCCCGAACAGTCGACCATGATCGCGACCGCCGCGGAGGGGCCCTGCCCCGGCGCGTAGAGGTGGGGCGCCGCGACCGCGCTGCCGATCGTGCCGCCGCCGGCGGCGGTCACCGTGACGATCGCGTTGACCTCGCGACCGCCCTCCGGGAGGTACTCGTTCTGGTACACGTCCACCGAGAACTGCGGCACGTTCGCCTTCGAAATGTTGGCCATACCTGATCAAATCCCCCTTGAGCGGCCCACGTCGGCGCGGGCCCACGACGATGTGCGGACCGGTCCCCTCCGGTCCGCCGAGGCCTCCCCGTCATCGGCCTCAGGCCGATCCTGCCCCCTGGCCCATGGCGGGGAACGGTACGACGGCCACTGTTACGTTGTCGTGGCCCCCGCCGTCCAGGGCGTGTCCGACCAGTACCTGGGCGCAGTGCAGCGGGCGCACGGCGGCGTCCGGCGGGACGATCCGGGCCATCTCCTCGGCCGACTCCGCGTAGTTCCACAGCCCGTCGGTGCACACCACCACCACTCCCGGCCGGTCCGGCTTGAAGGAAGCGGTGTGCGGCTCCAGTTCGTAGGCGTCCGCGCCGAGCCAGCCGGTGATCGCGTGGGCGCGCTCGTCGGCGTACGCCTCCGCCTCGCTCATCAGGCCCGCGGCGACCATCTGCGCCGCCCACGAGTCGTCCTCGGTGAGCCGGGCCGGCGGCGAACTGCGGTCCACCGGAACCCAGTAGGCGCGGCTGTCGCCGACCCAGCCGACGACCAGCAGACCGGACGTGACGACCGCGCCGACCAGCGTGCAGGCGGGCGCGTTCTGGTGCGGGGAGTGCTCACGGGCGGTGGCGGGCTCGGCGGCCAGCGAGTTGACGGCACGTGAGGCGGCGACGATCGCGTCGTGCATGGCCTGCTGCGGGTGCGTGCCGCACGGCAGGGCGCCCAGCAGCGCCTCGCTGCCCGCCCGGGAGGCGGCGAGGGAGGCGTCGTCGGGGCGGGTCGCCGAGGACACGCCGTCGCACACGACCGCCAGGGACACCGGGGTGCCGTCGGGCAGCGCGGTGTGGCCGACGGCGAACGCGTCCTCGTTGCGGTGGTGGCGCAGGCCGCGGTCGCTGACCGCGGCGACCGGGCCGCACTCCTGCTCCATGTGATCGCGCTCGCGCGGCTGCGCGTGCCCGCAGTTCTCGCAGTAGCCGTCGCTGTCGACGCGGCCCGCGCGGCAGGCCACGCACACCTTGGCCTCCTCGGCGGGCGCGGCGAGGTCGGCCAGCCGCGGGTCCGGCGCCTGCAGCGGGTACTCGTCGGGCTCCGGCGGCCGGTCGAAGCGCACACCGCCGGCCGGTGAGGCGGGCGCTCCGGCCGGCGGCGACGCCGGGGCTCCGGCGGGCGGAGGCACCGGCGCCCCGGAGGGCGGCGTCTGCGGCGCCTGCGGCGTCTGCGGGGCGCCGGAGCCGTCCGGTGCGGACGCGACCGGCGACGCGGGCGCCGCGGGCGCCGCGGGCGCCGCGGGCGCCGCGGGCGTGCCGGGCGTGCCGGGCGACGCCGGTGCGCCCGGCGACGCCGACGGGGCGGGGCGGGCCGGGCCGCCGGCGCGGTCGGCCGGTGGCGGTACCAGCCCGCTCAGCGTGATCGTCGGGTGGTCGTCCGGCCGCGGATCCACCGCGGACAGGTCCAATCCGCACGCACCGCAGAAGCGATCACCCGACTCGAGCGGCTCCTCACAGCTCGGGCACTTCGACAGAGCGGCCTGCTGGGGCATCTGCGACATCAACTACACCCATGTCCGGGGGCGGTAACGGTTGGCACGTTCCACCAGGTCGATCCTCTCCTCGCCGCCCCGCGCCAGCCGGGCCAGCGTGCGGTACGAACGCTCCAGGCCGAACCGCAGTCCCCGCTCGTCCAGCTCGCTGCCGAGCAGGACGCGGCGGCCGGCCGGCGCGGAACCCTGGCCACCGGAGAGTACCCAGTCCAGCGCGCAACCGAGGACCTCCGCCGACAACTGCTCCCGGCGCGCCGGATCCAGACCGTACGCGTCCAGCGCCTCGACCTGGTCCGCGGCGGCCAACAGGTCGTCCAGGAACGGGGCGTCCAGGGCCGTCGCCGTACGCCCGCGCAGCCGCGCCCGTACGGCGGCCACCCGCGCGGCCGTGTAGTGGATGGAGCTCTCCGGGACCGACTCCAGCGTCCGCACGGCACCGCGCCGGTCGCCGCTCGCGAGCTGGACGCGGGCCAGGCCGAAGGCGGCGCTCACATAGCTGGGGTCCGCCGACCACACCAGGCGGTAGTACTCGGCGGCGTTGTCCAGCTGCCCGAGCACCTCCGCGCACAGCCCGAGGGCCAGCTTGGGGGCGATCTCGCCGGGGAAGGCGTCGTAGACCGCGTCGAAGGCGAGCGCGGCGCCCTCCTGGTCGCCGGTGACCAGCGAGGCCACGCCCCGGTACCAGACCACCCGCCAGTCGTCGGGCCGCTCCTCCTCCAGCGTCCCCAGGGACACCAGGGCCGCGTCGAAGTCGCCGTTCTCCAGCCACGCCCGGATCCGCCGCAGCCGCGTCTCGACCGACGGCGCCGGAGCCGCCGCGAGCGCCCCGAGCAGCTCGGCCGGCGCGGTGGCCACCAGGCCCGCCAGGAAACCCGCGTTGGGGTCGGTGGGGTCGACGCGGGGCACCGGGAGCGCCAGCCCCGCGGCGGGGGTGTCGACCGGCTTGACGAGACCGAGACCGGCGCCGCCCGCCGGGACGGGCAACGGGGACGGCCGCTGCCCGTCCGGCTGCTTCGCCGTCCGTGCCGCCTGTGCCGCCCGCGCCCCCAGCCGGGACACCTCGCCGTCCAGCTTCGGGAACAACTCCGTGTCCGTCACTCTGACTTCGGGCCCGAACAGGGTCGACAAGGCGGGGCGGGCCCGGCCCGTCTGCAGGGACACCACCTCGCGCAGCACGCCCGTCAGCTGCTCGGCCATCTCCTGCGCGGAGGCGAACCGGCGCGCCGGGTCCGGATCGGTGGCGCGCACCAGGAGCCGGTAGAACGACTCGTACCGGCGGAACACCTCGATGTTGTCCGGGTCGGGCAGGGAGTCCACGAAGACGTTCGTGTAGCCCTGGAAGTCGAAGGTCATCACGGCCAGCGTGCGCGCGACCGTGTACAGGTCGCTGGCCACCGACGGGCCGACCTCCGCGACCTCCGGCGCCTGGTAGCCCACCGTCCCGTAGATGGCCGACTCCTCGTCGTCCATGCGGCGCACCGCGCCCATGTCGATGAGCTTGAGCTGGTCCTCGGTCTGGATGGCGTTGTCGACCTTGAAGTCGCAGTACAGCAGGTTGCGGCTGTGCAGGTGGCCGAGCGCCTCCAGGGCCTCGATGCCGTACGCGCACGCCTGCTCCACCGGCAGCGGATCCCGTCTGCCGTCCGGGGTACGGCGCTCGTTGGCGATCTCCTTCAGCGACTTGCCGCCGACGTACTCCATGACGATGTAGCCGTCGAGCGAGCCGGTGCGCTGGTCGAGGTGCTCCACGAAGTTGTAGATCCGCACGATGTTGGCGTGCTCGATCTCGGCGAGGAAGCGCCGTTCGGAGATCGCCGCCGCCATCGCGTCCTGGTCGCCGGTGTCCAGCAGGCCCTTCAGCACCACCCACCGGTCGGACACCGCGCGGTCCACGGCGAGGTAGATCCAGCCGAGGCCGCCGTGCGCGAGGCAGCCCACCACCTCGTACTGGCCGCGCACGACGTCGCCGCCCCGCAGCTTCGGCACGAACGAGTACGGCTGCCCGCACTTGGTGCAGAACCCCTCCGTACGGCCCGGCCGGTCACCGCGCGCCCGGCCCACCGGGGCCCCGCAGTCCGAGCGCGAGCAGAACCGCTTGCGCTCGGGCACCTCCGGGTTCTCCAGCACCATCACCCGCGGGTCGGGCCGCGGCACGTCCGGCACCCGCACCAGTCCGGCGCCGAGCCGGTTGCGCCCGCTGCCGCCGGTGGAGGAGCCGGAGCTGCGCACCGACACCGAACGGCTCGTGGAGCGGCCCGACAGCGAGCGCGACAGCCGCCCCGACACCGAGCGGCGGGACTTCGACGACTGCGACGACGTACGGGAGCTGCCGGGGCCGCCGGAGCGCGTGCTGCCGCTGCCCGAGGAGCCCTTGCCGCCGCCGGCGACCCCGGTCGCCGGCGAGCCCACCGAGCCTCTCCCGGAGCGGGAACCCGCGGCGGAGACGACCGGCGCCAGGCCGCAGGTGTCGCAGTACAGTTCGCCGCCGCCCACGTCCTCGTACGTGCCGCCGCAGCCGGGTCGCTGGCAGGTCCGCTGTGCCTGACTCATGACGCCGTACCCCCCTCGTCGCTCATGCTCCGGGCCCCCCGCGGTCCTCGGGGGCGGTCTGCCCCGGCACGCGCGGGCCGCTGCCCAGCGCCTCCGCGACCGCCTGCTGGTAGCGCAGCACGGCCTGTCCGGCCACGCGCAGGTCGCAGGGCGCGCTCCACAGCATGCGCCGTGCCGCGTCGTACCGCTCGACGAGCAGCGGATCCTCCGCCAGGCCGTGCCGGGCCGCCTTCGCCTTGTACGCGTCCAGGCGGCCGCGCAGCTCCGCGCGGACCGCGAGCGGCGCGGTGACCGCGGTGAGCGACTCGCGGGCGCGCAGCAGTTCGTCCTCGGCCTTCCGCTCCAGCGACTCCAGCAGCGGCGAGAGCCGGTGCCACTGGGCGTGCCTGCGGTACTCGGCGGCCGTCGCCAGCTGCTCCTGCAGCACGGTCGGCGGGCCGCTGACCACCGGCACCTCCGTCGCGGCGATCTTGGCGAGGACCTCGCCGCGCGCGGTGCGCGCCTCGGCGAGCGTGCGGTCCGCGCGGCTGAGCAGGTCCCGCAGCTTCACCAGCCGCGCCTCCGCGTCCTGCCGGACGGTGAGCACGGCGTCGATCTCGCGGCGCACGTCCTCCAGGGCGCGCGCCTCGCGGTCGTACACCGTGGTGTCCGGCCGGCCGCCGCCCGGCGCCGAACTGCCCTGCGCCGGGACCCAGTAGGCGAGCGGGTCGGACACCACCTGCTCGCGCAGGGAGGTCAGGGTGCGCGTGATGTGCTCCAGGTCGTCGCCCGCCGGATGCTCGCCGGGGCGCACGCCGACGGAGTGCGCGAGCTGCCGGGTGCGCTGGAGCTCCGCGGCCAGTAAATCTATGCGGGCGGGCAGCGCCGACCACACCGCGTCGGCGGCCACGACCATGTCCAGGCTCGTCGCGTACAGCTCGTTCATCCGGTCCACCAGCGCGCTCAGCGAGAACCGCTCGCTGAGCCTGCTCGCGCCGCCGGTCAGCGTCGGCGCGTTCGCGGTGGCCAGGACGGACCCGGCGACCGTGACGGACTCGCCGCGCAGCAGCTCGGTCAGCTCCACCAGGTCCTCGCGGCTGGACCAGCGGCGGCGGGCGCGGATCTCACGGGCGGTGCGCAGCGCGCCGGTGTAGGCGTCGAAGCAGGCCCACAGCAGCGTGATCGACGCCTCCGTGGCCTGCCAGCGCTCCTTGGTGACACCGGTGAGCTCGGCGCCCTCGAGGAGTCTGCGGCCCGCGTGGTCCTGCAGGGCGAGCAGCGAGGTCTCGATCGCCTCGTGCTCCGCGCCGAGCCGCGCCAGCGCACGGTCCACCTCGTCCCGGTCCATCACCGGCCCGGCGGGGTCCGTGACGCCCATCGATCACCTCTCGCTGCTGTCGTGTCCGGTCGGTCGGTCGGTCGTTCGTTCGTTCCGTGTCTGCCTGTGTGCGTCTGTCCGTCCGTGGGCTGTCCGTCCGCGGGCTGTCGGCCGGCCGGTGGCCGGTCACTTGTAGTGGGCGGCGGGCGGGGTCGCGGACATCGACTCCTTGTCCCCCTGGTCCATCGTGGGGTGCAGCCACTTGTCGTACGACGCCCGCCAGCCCGCGGGGTCCTTGATGTAGTTCTGCAGTGTCCGGTTGACCTGACGTACCAGATCGTCCGAACCCCGCCGTATCGCCACGCCGTAGTACTCGTTCGTGAACAGGCCGCCCTTGAGCTCGACCGTCGGGTCCTGCGCGGCCTGGCTGGCGGCGAGGGCGCCGTCCGTCACCACCGCGTCGACCTCGCCGAGTTGGAGTTTCACCAGGCAGTCGAGCTGGTTGGGGACGACGGTCCTGATGTCGGTGGAGGCGGGGAGGGCGCTGCCGTGGTCCGCCCGCAGCCGGTCGAGCGCCGTGGAGGTCTCCGCCGAGCAGACCTTCTTGCCGGCCAGGCTCTTGTCGTAGCCGGTGACGGTCGAGGCCTTGGGCGCGAGTACCTGCTGGCCGGTCCTGAAGTAGGGCGCGGAGAAGGTGACTTCCTTCAGGCGTTCGCAGGTGATCGTCATGGTGCGCACCACCATGTCGACCTCGCCGTTCTGCACGGCCTCGATACGGCGGCTGGTGGGGATGGCCTTGAACGTGACCGCGTCCTCGTCGCCGATGATGTCCTTGGCGATCCGGTGGACGAGGTCGATGTCGAAGCCCTCCAGCTCGCCCTTCTCGTTGTTGGGGTCGAGGTAGCCCCAGCGGTAGCTGTTCTGGTCGACGCCGACGACGAGGCGCCCCCGCGTCCTGATGGCGTCGACGTGGATCGTGGAGCCGCCGCCGGACGGGGACAGGCTCTGGTCCTGCGGGTCCTCGCAGTCCTCGGCCCTGGCCTGGCGGCCCCGGGCGAGGCCCTGGCTCGCGCCCTCGGCGTCGCCGTCCGCTCCCTCCGACTGGGTCAGGGGCAGCAGCAGCGCGAAGAGCACGGCGAGGGCGCACACGGCCGCCATCGCACCCACTCCGCCCCAGCCCCGCAGACCGGACCGCAGACGCCGCGCCACACGTGCCGCGCTCATTCTCACGCCCCCTTCCCTCCGCATGCTGCCCGTCACCGGTACTCCGAAAGCCGGCGGCCGATGCCGGCCACCGCGCCGGCCGCGCCGAGGACGGCCAGGACCGCGGCCCCGACCGGAAGCCCGGTCAGCGCGTCCCGGCCGTCGCCCGCGGCCTGCTGGAACTCGGCCTGCTCGTGGTCGAGCGCCTTCTTCAGGGCGCCGTCGACGCTGTCGAAGCACACGCTCGTGGGGTCCTTGCCGACGCCGATGACCTTGTCGCGGGCCTGCTGGTACTCGCCCTTGTCGCTCAGCCCCTGGGCGACGCCGTGCCGGTCCTTCCACGCCTTCATGTAGCTGCCCGCGTCGGCCACCGGCTTCCGGCCCGCCGAGTCGTCGGCGAAGCCGGCGGCCGCGGCGAGCGCCGTGCCGAGCTTGCCGATCTGTTCGTCGTAGCCCCAGGCGTAGACGTCCGTGGTCTTGCCGCCGCGCTTCTCGGTGTCCGCGCCGCGGCGGATCAGGGCGAGGTTCTCGTCGCTGCGGGCGGTCAGCGAGGCGATGCGGGCGTCGTGCAGGACGTCCAGGGAGCGCACGCCGTGGTCGTAGGAGTCGTTCAGGCCGGAGCGGGCGACGACGTGGCCGACGACCAGCCAGAGCAGGACGATCACGGAGGCGGCCGAGGCGGTGACCAGGCCGTGGTTCAGTACCCGGTTGGTGCGCCGGTAGTTGCGGTGCTGGGCCCAGGCCAGCGCGCCCAGGGCGACGACGCCGAGGCCGATCGCGGCCCACGGGAACTCCTTGGCGTCCGCGTAGTCGGAACGCAGCCGCTGGTTCTCGCGCTGGTACAGGCGCTCGGCCTTCGGCAGCATCTCGTGCTGCATCTGCTCGTTCGCCGCGCGCAGGTAGGCACCGCCCACCGGGTAGCCCTGCCGGTTGTTGGCGCGGGCCGTCTCGACCAGGCCCTTGTACTCCGGCAGCAGTTCGCTGAGCTGCTCGATGGTCCTCGCCGACTCGGAACCGGGGTCGGAGCTGGCCGCGGCGGTGACCAGCTTCGCCGCGGCGGTGCGGATGTCGTCCTCGTAGCGCTTCCGCGTCTCGGGCTTCTCCTGACGGCCCGCCAGGTAGCCGCTGGCCGCCGCCGTGTTGGCGTCGGCGAGGGAGCGGTAGATGTCGGCCGCGTCGGCGCTGAGGGGCTGGCTGCTGGTGAGCACGTCGTCGGCGGCCGCCGCGCGCTCGGTCATCTGCCAGGCGGTGACCGATCCGAACGCGACGACCAGCAGGGCGAGGACGGCGCCGATGATGCGCAGCCGGCCCGGTTCCGTCATCGCGGCGGCGCGCAGCCGGTCGGCGCCCTCGGCGAACGCGGTACGGCGCGGCTGCGGGGACGCCCCCGCGGGCGTGGGGGCCGCAGGCCGCGGCGCAGCCGGGGGCGACGGGGGCGCGGGAACGGTGGGAACCGCAGGCGCGCCGGGCGCCGGCCCGGGTGGCGCCGTGCTGCTCTCCGGCGGTTGTGTCACGTTGACCTCCCCCATGGTCATCCTTCGCCGCCAGTATCGCCGCCGTGACCGGCATCCGCACCGGCCTGTGCTGGATCTTGATCGGATCGCAGCGCGGACGGATCGCGGCGCGGTCGAATCAACGGCGCGGTCGGCGGACCACCGGCGCACGGCGCGGTGCTCCGCACCACCCCTGCCCATGAACACGCCGCCGGAATCTGATCGGTTCCCGCACCTGTCCCCGTATGTCCGCCCGCGCGCACGAGGGAGGCGGAGGCGCGCGAAGGAGGCGGAGCGTGACCGCCGTGTCGCCCGGGCGCACACCGCCCCCGGGCGGCGCGGTGGTCGGCCGGGGGCGGTCGGTCGGACGCCGGGTCGTCAGGTCCCGGGTCCCCGTACGCGGCCGGTGGCCGGCAGGCGGCCCCACAGGCCGGGCCGGTCCAGTCCGAGCACCCGTAACCGGAAGCGGTCGAGCAGGGGACCGGGCAGCGTGCGGGCGAGCAGGGTGAGCAGCGCGGCGTGCGCGCCCACGGAGCGGCGGGCGGCGGGGCGGGGCGCGGTCAGCGCGCGGTGCACGGCCGCTGCGACCACCTCCGGCGGCGACCCGGCGCGTTCGTGGGCGACGGCCTTCGCGGCCATGGCGCGGAAGGCGTCCGCGTACAGCCGGCGGCCGTCGGGGCCCATCCGGTCGACGACGGCGTCGGTCTCGGCCTCGAACTTGTCCACCGACGGCGTGCTGATGGATCCCGGGTCGATGAGCACGACGGGGATGCCGGAGGCGCGCAGTTCCAGGCGGAGGGCGTCGTTGAGCGACCGTACGGCGTGCTTGGAGGCGCACAGCGGACCGCCGAACGGCATGGTGATCCAGCCGCCCGCCGACCCGATGGTGACGATGCGGCCGCGGCCGGCGCGGATCAGCGGCAGGAGGGCCTGGGTGACGGCGACCAGGCCGAAGACGTTGACCTCGAACTGCCGCCGCAGTTCGCTCAACGGAAGGGACTCGACGGGGCCGGCGACGCCGATCCCGGCGTTGTTGACCAGTCCCGCCAGGCCCTCCGGTCCCAGGGCGGCGGCGAGTTCGGTCGCGGCCGACCGGATCTGGTCCTGGTCGCACACGTCCAGCCGCAGCGGGGTGATACGGCCGCCCGGCCCGGCGGCGGCCAGGTCCTTGCCGTCGGACTCGCGTCGCACGCCCGCGAAGACGCGGAACCCCGCGTCCGCGAGGCGCAGCACGCTCGCGCGGCCGATCCCGGTCGACGCCCCGGTCACCACGACCGCGCCGGGCGGCGCGGTCCCGCGGGACGAGTTCGCACCTGATCGCTGCATGACGTTCCTCCCAGGACGGCGCAGCCCGAATTCATCGGGACGTGAAAATGCTGGGCCCGGGCCGGGAGGAAGTCAACAGCGGGACGTGCGTGGTGGCCTGTTCCGGCACCGCCCGCACGCCCCGCCCATGGAGCGCGCCCGCCTTGTCGCAGAGGCGGGGCATGGTGGGGGAGAGGCGAGTCGGACGGGCGGAGGGGCGCGCCGCGAAGGCACGACGGTTCACTCGAACGGGTGCACCGCCAAGCTGCGAAAGTCCACTCGGACGAGTGCACCGCGAAACCGGGGTGAAGGTTCACTCGGACGAGTGGGCCGCGAGGTCGTGACGGTTCACTCGAACCGGTGCACCGCGAGGTCGCGAGTGTTCACCCGAACGGCTCGAACGGGTGTGTCGACCCGTTCCCCTGCTTCTGCTTCTACTTCCCGGGCGGCGTCGACCGCTGCTGCGCGATCGGCGTGGCCGCCGCGACCTGCGGGGAGTCCGGGTTGGCGAACACCGACGGGGCCGCGACCGCCGCCGTCGGGTCCGGGACCTCCTCCTCCGCCGGGGCCGTCGCACCGCCCACGATGCGGATGTCGGCGGCGTCGAAGGCACGCTTGACGCGCCAGCGCAGCTCGCGCTCGACGGTGAGGGCCTTGCCGGGCATGGTCTTCGCGGTCAGACGGATCACCATGGAGTCCAGCAGCACGCTGTCCAGGCCGAGCACCTCCACCGGGCCCCACAGCAGCTCGTTCCAGGGCTCCTCGGCGCTCATCTTCTGGGCGACCTCGTCCAGGGTGGCCTTCAGCCGGTCCAGGTCCTCGTCCGACTTGACGGTCACGTCGACGCCGGCCGTCGCCCAGCCCTGGGAGAGGTTGCCGATGCGCTTGACCTCGCCGTTGCGGACGTACCAGATCTCGCCGCCCGCGCCGCGCAGCTTGGTCACGCGCAGGCCGACCTCGATCACCTCGCCGACGGCCACGCCCGCGTCGATCGAGTCGCCGACGCCGTACTGGTCCTCGAGGATCATGAAGACGCCGGAGAGGAAGTCCGTCACCAGGTTGCGGGCGCCGAAACCGATGGCCACACCGGCGACACCGGCCGAGGCCAGCAGCGGCGCCAGGTTGATCTGGAACGTGGCCAGGATCATCAGCGCCGCGGTGCCCAGGATCAGGAAGCTCGCCACCGAGCGCAGCACCGAACCGATGGCCTGGGAGCGCTGGCGGCGCCGCTCGGCGTTGACCAGCAGCCCGCCGAGCGCGGTGCCGTCCACCGACTCCACGGTCCGGGTCATGCGGTCGATCAGCTTGGTGATCGCCCGCCGCACCACGATTCTCAGCACCGTGGCGATGATCAGGATCAGCAGTACCCGGAGGCCGATGGCCAGCCATGTCGACCAGTTCTGCTCGACCCAGCTGGCGGCGTTCGTCGCGCTTTCCTGGGCGTCCTGGAGCGAGGGGACCGTCACCGTCGGCGACTCCGAGGGAGTCGGGGACGGCGAGGAGCCGGCGGCCAGTAGGACGGCGGGCAGGGACACGGCAGGTACCTCCAGGTGCAGCGGCCTGCCCCCCGGTACGGCGGTCAAGGTCACGGGAAGGTCACCGGACGGGCAGGTTCACCACACTATCGGGGCATCGTGTGTGGATCGTGTCTGTCTCCCGGGGAGAGACGGTTCTCACCGGGGATGAACAGGAGGGATGAACCGCCCCCGGTCCTGGGGAGGATCACGATGTGGTCGAAAACACTCCCAGCCCGTTACCGGGAGATGGTGGCGCGTCCACCAGGCAAGAGGGGACACTGAAGCAGATCGTCCCGGCGCGAGCCACGCGCCGCCGACGCCCAAGGAGGCATCCGTGCCGCATGTCCTGGTCCTCAACGCGTCGTACGAGCCGCTCGGCGTCGTACCGCTCCGCCGCGCGCTCGTCCTCGTCCTCGAGAACAAGGCCGTCTGCCTCGAGGAGTCCGGCGCCTTCATGCACAGCGCGACCGTCACGATCCCCGCACCGAGCGTGGTCCGGCTCAAGCGATTCGTCCGGATTCCCTACCGGGGGCCCGTGCCTCTGACCCGCAGGGCGCTGTTCGCGCGCGACGGGGGCCGGTGCATGTACTGCGGTGGCGTCGCAACCAGCGTCGACCACGTCATCCCGCGCAGCCGCGGAGGCAAGCACGTCTGGGACAACGTGGTGGCCTCCTGCCGCCGCTGCAACCACGTGAAGGCCGACCGGCACCTGTTCGAGATCGGCTGGCGGCTGCGCCACAAACCCGCTCCTCCCACCGGTCTGGCCTGGCGCATCATCGGCACCGGCCATAGGGACCCGCGCTGGTTGCCCTACTTGCAGCCGTACGGCGCGGACGACGCCCTGGCCCGGATCGACGGCATATCCGCCTGACGGTCCGGGCCTTCGCGTACACCCGCACGGACGGGCGTACGGCCCCGGGAGCCCCCTCGTGCTCCCGGGGCCGGCTCTCATGCGTAGCGCAGTTCGGCGGGCCGGACGGCGCGGCGCAGCAGGGGGAGCGAGGTGGCCGCGGCGAACAGGCACGCGGCGTACACCGCGAGCGGGACGAGCAGCGCGGCGTACGGCACCTCCGGCGTGCCGTGCTCCGTGGTGATCGCGGCGTACCAGACACCGATCGCCATGCCGCCCGCGCCCGCCACCGCCACCGCGGGCGCCAGCGGCAGCGCGGTCTCCAGGAGCATCGCCCTGGCCAGCACCGGGAGCGGCACCCCGGCGGCGCTCTGGGCGGCCAGGCCCCTGCGCCGGGTGGCGAGGGACTCGGCGGTCCCCACGGCGAGACCGGACAGCACGAGCGTGAGGGCGACGAGGACCGCGGCGGCCGTCAGACCGATCCCGTCGGTGTAGTAGGACATGCTCATGCCCAGCTCACCCCTGCGGGCCGAGGCGCGCAGGTCCGTGAGCAGCACCTGCCGTACCCCGGCGAAGCCCGTGCCCACCACCGTCACCAGCAGCACCGCCGCGTGGGTACGCGCCGCCGACCACGGATCGTCGCGCAGCCGCTCCGCCGCGATCAGCAGGGCGGGGCGCCGCGCGCGGGCGGCGAGCAGTCCGCCCAGCAGGCGGGAGGACCAGCCCGCCAGCCACACCGCCGAGGCGCCGACCAGCAGGCACAGGGAGAAGACCGTGAGCGGGGCGACGGCGAACCCGAAGACGGCCGACCGGAACGGAAGCCCGGCGAACGAGGCCGCCGCGAGGAACACCGTCGGCAGCACCAGCAGCACGGTCGCCACCCGGAACGCCGGCCCCGGAGCCCCGGCCGGACGCGCCCGCCGCAGCTTGCCCAGCGGCGAGGCCACCACCCGGCGCAGCGCCAGCGCGCTCACCGCCGCGCCCAGCACCGGCACCAGTACGGCCACCAGCGCCACGCCGGCCCAGGCCGACCCGTCGGGCCGGCTCCACAGACGCAGCAGGAACAGCACGGAGAACACCGTGGCCACCGCCGAACCGGCCAGGCAGGCCAGCCCGGACTCCAGCGCCGCGATCCGCCTGGTCCGGGCGGGTGCGGCCCCGGCCAGCCGCAGCGCGGCCAGCCGGCGGTCGCGGTGCACCGCGCCGATCCGCGCGCACTGGCCGAGGAACCCGAACACGGGGATGAGCAGCAGCGACAGTGCGGTGACCACGCCGTCGCGGGTCCCCGGCTGATCGAGCAGTCCTGAGCCGACCCGCACGTGATACTGCCCGTCCAGCGAGAGCAGGACCGTGATCACCAGCGCGATGCCCGTCGCGGGTACCGCTCCGACGGCCGTCAGCGTGAAGCGCCACCACTCCCGCCGGTCCGAGCCGCGCGTCAGCAGCCAGGCGAGCCGCAGGTCGGTCCTCATGCGGGCACCCCCGCCGCCACGACGCCGTCCTCGAGCCGTACCTCGCGGTCGGCGTAGGCCGCCACCTGCGCGTCGTGGGTGACCAGCAGCACCGCCGTGCCCGCCTCGCGGGCCGTGTGTGTCAGGGCCGTCATCACCTGCTCGGTCGCCAGCGAGTCCAGCGCCCCCGTCGGCTCGTCCGCGAAGACCACCTTCGGGCCGGTGACCAGGGCGCGCGCCAGCGCGGTCCGCTGGGCCTGGCCGCCGCTCATCTCGCCCGGCCGCAGTGCCTGCCGCCCCGCTGTGCCGAACCGCTCCAGCCACTCAGCGGCCCGCTCCTGCGCCCGTGCCCGCGGCGCCCCGCCCAGCATCAGCGGCAGCGCCACGTTGTCCAGCGCCGTCAGCTCCGGGATGAGCTGCCCGAACTGGAAGACCACGCCGAAGTCGCCGCGGCGCAGCTCGCTCAGCCGCTTCTCGGGCAGCTCCTCCAGCCGCTGCCCGGCGTACGTCACCGAGCCGGCGTCCGGGCGGACGATCCCGGCCAGGCAGTGCAGCAGCGTGGACTTCCCGCTGCCGCTGGGGCCGGTGACGGCGAGGATCTCCCCGGCGCGCAGGTCGAGGCCGGCACCGCGCAGTGCCTGGGTCGCGCCGTGCGCCTTGACGAGGCCGCGGGCCGCCAGGAGCGGCGCCTCGGCATTTCCGGCGCCTCCGGCGTTTCCGCCGTCGCCGTCGTGGACGTCGTGGTTCATGCTGCGTCGACCTCCGCGGTCAGAACGGTGAGCCGGGCCGCCGTGGTGGTCATCCAGCGGAGGTCGGCATCGAGGTGGTTGAGGGCGTAGTCCGCCGAGAGCACGGTCGCCAGGTCGGCGCCCCGGGCGGTCTTGACCGCCGTCAGCTCCCGCATCCGCTCCATGTGGGCGGCCCGCTGGGCGCGCAGATAGGCGTCCGGGTCGCCGCCCGACAGGATCGACACGACGACCTTGGCGAAGATCTCGTTCGTCACGAAGGGCGCGGGCGGCGCGATCTCGCCGGCCCACCGGGTCAGTTCGCGCGCCCCCTCAGGGGTCGTGCGGTACCGGGTGCGCTCCGGACCGCCGTCGGAGTCGGTGCCCTCGACCTCCGCGAGGCCGTCCCGGACCAGGCGCTGCAAGGTCGTGTAGACCTGCCCGTAGGCCAGCGGACGGGCCTGCGGGAAACGTTCGTCGTGCCGTCGCTTCAGGTCGTAGCCATGGCTCGGACCGGAGGCGAGCAGCCCCAGCAGGATGTGACGGGTGCTCATGGCGATCATTATGCACTCGATACATGTACTGAGTGAATAGTGCGGCGGATCTCGCTCGGCACGGTTGGGACAAACCGGGTGAGAATGTGAGAACAGGCACGTTGTTGCGTCGCGCACGTCTGCCGCCGCGCCCACGGGGTAGGGCTGCGATGACCCGCGCCGTACTCGACAAGGAGGCCCCCGTGGCCGCTTCTTCGGCACATCTCCTGCTCTCGGCCCTGTCCAAACCCGAGGATCCCTCGGGCCTGCCCTCCCAGGCCGGGGAGCCCTCGGCCCGGTCGGGGCCCGGGGAGCCGTCGGCCCGGTCCGGGCCCGAGCCCCTCGGCTCCGGGGCGGGCCCGGGCGACTCCGGCACCGAGGACGCCCGCGCCGGGATCCCGCTGACCAGCGAACCGCCCCTGCCCGACGCCGAGCCCTTGACCAGCGAACCACCGCTCGCCGACGCCGCCCCTCTGACCAGCGAGTCCGCGGTCGTCGAACCGCTGGTCACGAGGCCGTAGATGACCGCGCAGCAGCCGGCCGAGGCCCCCTCCGAGGAACTGTCCCGACTCGCCGAACTGCACGGCGTCGCCCCCTCCTACAGCCCCTCCCCGGACCGTACGGTCACGGCCTCCGCCACCGCCCTGACGCTGACCCTGGCCGCCCTCGGCGTAGACGCGAGCACCCCCGACGCCGCCCGCACCGCGCTCGCCGACCGCGAGCGGGAGCTGGCCGAGCGACTGCTGCCGCCGACCGTGGTGCGGTGGAGCGGCGACACCTGCGCCGCGCTCGACGCCCTCCCGGACGGCACCCGACTGCGCGTCGTCACCGAGGACGGCGAGACCCGCGCCGCCGCCGACGGACTCCCGCCCGGCCTGCACCGGCTGACCGCCACCGCGCCCGACGGCCGCACCGCCGACGCCCACCTGGTCGTCGCCCCGGACCGGCTGCCCACGCCCGGCGGACGGTCGTACGGCCTGCTCGTCCAGCTCTACTCCCTGCTGTCCCGGCGCTCCTGGGGCATGGGCGACCTCGGCGACCTCGCCGAACTGACCGCCTGGGCCGGCCGCACGCTCGGCGCCGGATTCGTGCAGGTCAACCCGCTGCACGCGGCCGTGCCCGGCGCCCCCACCGACCCCTCCCCCTACCGGCCGTCCTCCCGCCGCTTCCCCGACCCCGTGCACCTGCGCGTCGAGGACGTGCCCGAGTACCCCTACGTCACCGACCGCGCACGGGCGCAGACGCTGCTCGACCGCGCCGCCCGGCTGCGCGGGTCCGTGCTGCACAAGGACGCCCTGATCGACCGGGACGCCGTGTGGGAGCTGAAGCGGGAGGCGCTGGAGCTGGTCTGCGAGGTGCCCCTGGGGCCCGGGCGGCGTGCCGCCTACGCCGACTTCCTCGCCCGGGAGGGCGAGGCCCTGGAGGACCACGCCACCTGGTACGCCCTCGCCGAGGTGCACGGCCCGGACTGGCGCCGCTGGCCCGTCGGCCTGCGCGACCCCCGCTCCGCCGAGACGGCCCGCGCCCGCGCCGAGCTGATGGACCGCGTCGACTTCCACTGCCGGCTCGCCTGGCTCACCGACGCCCAGCTCGCCGCCGCGCAGCGCACCGCCCGCGACGCCGGGATGCGGGTGGGGATCGTGCACGACCTGGCCGTCGGAGTGCACCCGCAGGGCGCCGACGCCTGGGCGCAGCAGGAGTACTTCGCGGCCGGGATGTCGGTGGGCGCCCCGCCGGACGCCTTCAACGCGCGCGGCCAGGACTGGGGCCTGCCGCCCTGGCGGCCGGACCGGCTCGCCGAATCCGGCTACGCCCCCTTCCGGCGCCTGCTGCGGGCCCTGTTCCGCTACACCGGCGCCCTGCGCATCGACCACGTCATGGGCCTGTTCCGCCTGTGGTGGGTCCCCGATGGCCACCCGCCGACGGAGGGCGCCTACGTCCGCTACGACGCCGAGGCCATGCTCGCCGTCCTGGTGCTGGAGGCGGCGCGCGCCGGAACGGTCGTCATCGGCGAGGACCTGGGCACCGTGGAGCCCGGCGTCCGGGAGGCGCTGCGCGAGCGCGGGGTGCTCGGCACGTCGGTGCTGTGGTTCGAACGGGACTGGGAGGGCGACGGCCGCCCGCTGCCGCTCGACCGGTGGCGCGCCGACTGCCTGGCCACCGCCACCACGCACGACCTGCCGTCCACCGCCGCCCGCCTGACCGGTGAGCACGTCGAACTCCGCCACCGCCTCGGCCTGCTCACCCGCCCCCTGGAGGAGGAACGGGCGGAGGCGGCGGCCGACGCCCGCGAGTGGCGGGAACTGCTCACCGGCCTCGGCCTGCTGCACGGGCTGAGCGGTCACGCCGTCTCGGAGGAGGAGGCCGAGATCCAGGCCGTCCACCGCTTCCTGCGGCGCACCCCGTCCCGGCTGGTCGGCATCTGGCTGCCGGACACCGTCGGCGACCGCCGCCCGCAGAACCTGCCGGGCACCTGGGACCAGTACCCGAACTGGCGCCTGCCCATCGCCGACGCCGAGGGTCGGCCGGTGACGCTGGAGGAACTGGCGGCCTCCCCGCGGCTGCACGCGCTCATCGACGTGGTGCGGGAGGGGTGACGCGAGGGAGGTGCCGCGCGGGAGATGGCGGGAGGGCGGTGACGCGAGGGAGGCGGCGCGAGGACGGACACGGCCCGTGCGGCCCGTGCGGCCCGTGCGGCCAGTGGTACGGCTCGTGCGGCCCGTACGGCACCCCGGCGGAGCCGCCCCCGACCGGGTTCGGTACTTTGGGCCACGTGGACAAGAAGAACGCCCTGCGCGCCGGCGCCCTGGCCGCCGGTACGACGCTGATGATGCTGCTCATGTCGTCCCCTGCGCTCGCGCTCACCCGCGACGACGGCGACGATCCCGGCCAGGGCCTGAGCGTCGTCGAGACGCTGGGTCTCTACGTCCTGATCCCGGTCGCACTGTTCCTGGTCATCGCCGGCCTGGTGATGGGCCTGGAAAAGTCCCACAAGAAGTCGGACACCACCAGCTCCGACATCAAGGCCAAGGCCGGCTCCGAGACGGCCTGACGCGGGAGTCCTCCCGCTCCCACAGCGCGCCGCCGAGGGCGCCGAGTCCGCCGTACCCGACAACACGGGTACGGCGGGGTCGGCGCCCTCGGCGCATTCCAGGGAGGTCCGGTCACGGATGCGGCGCGGTCAGGTAGCGCTGGACCGTGGGGGCCAGCCACGCCACGATTTCCTCGCGCGTCAGTTCCACGGCCGGCGGCAGCCGCAGCACGTAACGGGTCAGCGCCAGCCCGAGCAGCTGCGTCGCACCGAGCGCCGCCCGCGCCGGGACCTGCTCGGGGTCCGGGCACACCTGACGGGCCACCGGCAGCAGCTGCTCCCGGAAGATGCCGTGCATCCGCTCTGCCCCCGCCTGCCCGGCCGCGCCCACCCGGAGCAGGGCGGTGAGCTCCTCGTTCGCCTCCCACAGCTCGAGGAAGTGGGTCACCAGCGCCCGGCCGACCTCCTCGCGGGGCAGGAAGCCGAGGTCGGGCAGTTTCAGGTCGATGGAGACGGCCGCCGCGAACAGCCCCTCTTTGGTGCCGTAGTAGCGCATCACCATCGACGGGTCGATGCGCGCGTCCCTGGCGATGGCGCGGATGGTGGCCCGCTCGTAGCCGTCGGCCGCGAAGCGCTCGCGGGCCGCGGCGAGGATCGCCTCGCGGGTGGCGTCCGAGCGGCGGCGGGTGCGGGGGACCTGCGGGGCCGGTGAGGCGGGGTCGGTGGCGCCGCTCTCGTCGCCTGGACCGTTGCCGTCCGGACCGTTGTCGCCCCGACCGTGCTCGCCGGTGTTCGGGGTGTTCCTGGCGTTGCTGCCGGTGCTCCTGGTGCTCTTGGTGCTCCTGGTGTTCGCGGTGTTTCTGCTCCCGTTCATGCCTACGAGCGTATGCCAACACCCGTTTGCCAACAACTGTTGACCAGGATTCGCGGGTACCCGTATCGTCGTCAACGAGCGTTGGCCAACAAGCGTTGGGCAACAGATGTTGGTCAACAGGCGTTGGCCCATGGCTGTTGGCCCATAGGCGTAGGCATCAGGAGGTCACCAATGAACGGCACCGCCACCCCCCGGCACGGCGCGGCCACCCCCGGGACGGGCACCGCCGCCCCCGTGATCGTCGTCGGCTCCGGCCCCACCGGCCTGCTGCTGGCCGGCGACCTCGCCACCGCCGGTGTCCCGGTCACCGTCCTCGAGAAGCGGCCCCACCACATCAGCAACCTCTCCCGCGCCTTCGTCCTGCACGCCCGCACCCTCGAGCAGTTCGACGCCCGCGCCCTCGCCGACGAGCTGGAGGCGACCGGCCGCCCGCTGGACCACCTCCGCCTCTTCACCCACCTCGCCGTCGACCTCGCCGCCCTCCCCAGCCGTTTCAACCACCTCCTCGTCATCCCGCAGTACGAGGTGGAGAAGGTCCTGGAGCGGCGCGCGGTCGAGGCGGGGGTGGAGTTCCGCCACGAGACCGAGGTCACCGGGATCGCGCAGGACGCGGACGGCGTGAGCGTCGAGGTCCGCGGCCCCGGAGGTGCGGCGGAGACGCTGCGGGCCGCGTACGTCGTCGGTGCCGACGGTATGCGCAGCACCGTGCGGCAGGCGATCGGGCTGCCCTTCCCCGGCCGCTCCGTGATCCGTTCCGTCGTCCTCGCCGACGTGCGGCTGGCGGAGCAGCCCGAGACGCTGCTCACCGTCAACGCCGTCGGCGACGCCTTCGCCTTCCTCGCGCCGTTCGGCGACGGCTACCACCGCGTCATCGGCTGGCACCGCGGCCACGACATCCCCGAGGACGCGCCCCTCGGTCTCGACGAGATCAAGGAGATCACCCGTCTCGCCCTGGGCACCGACTACGGCATGCACGACGCCCGCTGGATGTCCCGCTTCCACAGCGACGAACGCCAGGCGCCCGCCTACCGGGTGGGCCGCGTCTTCCTCGCCGGAGACGCCGCCCACGTCCACACCCCGGCCGGCGGCCAGGGCATGAACACCGGGCTGCAGGACGCGGCCAACCTGAGCTGGAAGCTGGCCGCCGTGGTGCAGGGCCACGCGGACCCGGCCCTGCTCGACACCTACCAGGCGGAACGTCACCCCGTCGGCAAGTCGGTCCTGCGCAGCAGCGGCGGCCTGATCCGCCTCGCCATGGCGAACCGGCCCTGGACGCGGGCGGCGCGGGCGGCGCTGACCACCTGCCTCAACACCGTCGCCCCGGCCGGCCAGGCGCTCGCCGCCCAGGTCGCCGGCATCGGCTACCGGTACCCCGCCCCGCGCGGCGCCCACCGGCTGACCGGCACCCGCGTCCCGGACGTCGCCCTGCGGGGCGGCCGCCTCTACGAGGCCCTGCGCGGCGGCCGGTTCGTCCTCATCACCCCGGAGATCTACGAGGGCGACGGCGCCCGCAAGGACCGGCTCGCGGTCGAACACTGGGCGAGCGACCGCCGTACGACGGTACTGGTGCGCCCCGACGGATACGTGGCCTGGGCGGCGGACGCGGCGGACGCCAGGACGATCGAGGACGCGCTCGCGGCGCACGTGGGGTCGGCCGGAGTCGCGGCGCACGTGGGCTGACCTGGCTCACGGCCCGCCTGGGCCGACCGGGCTCCCCGCGCCCCGGGCGCTTACTCCGGGCCGGGTGTCCCGGCGAGCAACTCCCTCAGCAGGCCGGCCAGTTGGCCGGCCTGTTCGGCGTCCAGGATGGACAGGGCCTCCGTCTGGGCGGCGAGGCCCGCCCCGACGGCCTCGTCGATGAGCCGCAGCCCCTTGTCGGTCAGGGTCACGTGCAGACCCCGGCGGTCGTGCGGGTCGGGGGAGCGGCGCAGCAGGCCGGCGCGTTCCAGTTTGTCGAGCCGGCCCGTCATGCCGCCCGTGGTGAGCATCAGCGTCGCCGAGAGGCGGCGGGGCGAGAGGGTGTAGGGCTCGCCGGACCGGCGCAGGGTGGCGAGGACGTCGAACTCGCCGCGGGAGATGCCGTAGGGGGCGTAGGCCTTCGCCACGCGGTCGCCCATGGCGCGGGAGATCCGGTAGATCCGCCCGAAGACCTCCATCGCGGTGGTGTCGAGGTCGGGGCGGACCAGCGCCCACTGTTCGATGATCGCGTCCACGGCGTCCCTGGGCTCTGCGTTCATGCGGTGAGTATCCGCCCCGCTCCCGGTCGGTCGCAAGAAACTGGCTTGACGAAAAGTAGCTTAGAGCTAAGCTACTTACGACCAAGCTAATCGAGAGGGGTCCTGCCATGGGACGCTCCCTGCCGTCGGCGACATCCGCCACGTCCACGACCGCACTGCTCACCGCCCTGGCCCCCGTCTCCTGGGGCACCACCTACGCCGTCACCACCGAACTGCTGCCGCCGGACCGCCCCCTGTTCGTCGCGCTGGTCCGGGCTCTGCCCGCCGGTCTGCTGCTGCTCGCCCTCGCCCGGGTGCTGCCGCGCGGCGCCTGGTGGTGGCGGTCGGCCGTGCTCGGCGCGCTGAACATCGGGGCGTTCTTCCCGCTGCTGTTCCTGTCGGCGTACCGGCTGCCGGGCGGGCTGGCGGCGGTCGTCGGCTCGGTCGGGCCGCTGTTCGTGGTCGGGCTGTCGGCGCCGCTGCTGGGGCAGCGGCCGTCGGCGCGGTCGGTGCTGACCGGGGTCGTCGCCGCCTTCGGGGTCAGCCTGGTCGTGCTCAAGGCGGCCGGGGCGCTCGACCCCGTCGGCGTGCTGGCCGCGCTCGCCTCCACGGCGTCGATGTCCACCGGCACGGTGCTGACCAAGAAGTGGGGCCGCCCGGCAGGCGTGGGCCCGCTGGCGCTCACCGGCTGGCAGTTGACCGCCGGCGGCCTGCTCATCGCCCCGCTCGCCCTGCTGGTCGAGGGGCCGCCGCCGGCCCTGGACGCCCGTGCGGTGGGCGGCTGCCTCTACCTCGCGCTCGCCAACACGGCCGTCGCCTACTGGCTGTGGTTCCGCGGCATCGGCCGGCTCACCGCCACCCAGGTCACCTTCCTCGGCCCGCTGTCACCGCTGACCGCCGCGCTGGTCGGCTGGGCCGCCCTCGACCAGACGCTGACCCCTCTCCAGCTGACGGGCATGGCGCTGGCGCTCGGGGCGACGGTGGCGGGACAACTCCGCCCGCGCGCGGCCCGAACCGGACGACGCGACCGCCGCCCGGACTCCGCCGCACCGGGCCGCCGCGAGGACACGCCCGAAACGACCGGCGTGGAGCCGACCGGCAGGGAGACGACCGGCCCCGACCGCGACCGGCTGGAGACGACCGGCGCGAGGTGACCGGCGCCGGGGTGACCGCAATGAAGGTGACCGGCGCCGGGGTGACCGCAATGAAGGTGACCGGCGCCGGGGCGACCGCGACGAAGGTGACCGGTGCCGGGGCGACCGCGAGAAGGCGACCAGCCCCGGCGCACCGGTGGACGCGACCTGCCCCGGCGCGCCGCCGGCCGCGACCCGCGTGCCGGGCCTGAGCCCCGCCGCCGGCCCGCGGCCGGCTCCTCGGAATTGGCCTACTCCTTGAAGTAGTGCCCCTCCTCCAGGTCCGCCAGCAGGCCCGGCTCCACCGGCTCCCAGCCCGTCCACGCGCGGGTCAGCGTGCTCGTCGCCGGGACGTCGAGGGAGGCGATGGCGCCGACCCAGCCGAAGTGGGCCCCCGCCTCCTCGGGGGAGAGGGCGGTGACCGGCAGACCCAGGTGGCGGCCGATCGCGCCGGCGATGTCGCGGAAGGGCACGCCCTCGTCGGCGACCGCGTGCAGCCGCCTGCCCGTCGGCGCCTGCTCCAGCGCCAGCTTGACCAGTCGTGCCGCGTCCAGGCGGTGCACGGCCGCCCAGCGGTTCGAGCCGTCGCCGACGTACGCCGACACGCCTTTGGCGCGGGCGACGGCGACCAGCTGCGCGACGAAGCCACCGTCGCCGGGGCCGTGCACGGTCGGCGGGAACCGGACGGCCGACGACCGGACGCCGCGTTCGGCCAGCGCCACGGCCGTGTTCTCGGACCGCCCCCGGACCTCCCCGAACGACCCCGGATCCGCCGTCTGCTCCTCCGTCCCCGCGCGCCCGGGCCGGAGCAGCGCCGTTCCGGAGGCCACGACGAAGGGCTTGCCGGACCCCTCCAGCGCCGCCCCGATCGTCTCGACGGCCCGCAGATCCGTCGCACAGGCGGCGGCGAAGTCGGCGAAGTCGTGGACGAACGCCAGCTGGGCCACGGCGTCGGCGTCCGCCGCGCCCGCGCGCAGCGCTTCGAGGTCGCCGAGGTCCCCGCGGTGCGCCTCGGCCCCGGCGGCGGTCAGCGCCGCGGCGGACGCGTCCGAGCGGGCCAGCCCCACCACCCGGTGGCCCGCGCCGAGCAGCTCACGGACGACGGCGGAGCCGATGAAACCGGTGGCGCCGGTGACGAAAACACGCATGGTGCAGCCCTTCGAGGAATGCGGAGTGGATGTGCTCCCATCGTTCGCGGACCGCGCCGCCCCCGTCCAAAGCCTCTTTCGCATACCGCGATACGTTCCGGGCATCACCGCAGATGGAGAGGGGCGCGGGCTAGGCTGAGGTATGGCCGCCCCCGCTTCGGACCTCGATCTGCGACTGGTGCGGTACTTCACCGCCGTCGCCGAGCACCGTCACTTCGGCCGCGCCGCCGAGGCCCTGCACATCACCCAGCCGTCCCTGAGCCGGCAGATCCGCCGCCTGGAACAGCAGGTGGGCGCCCGCCTGCTGGACCGCACCCCGCGCGGTACCCGGCTCACCGCGGCCGGCGAGGCGTTCCTGCCGGGGGCGAGGGCGCTGCTGAGCTCCGCCGTCCAGGCCGCCGCGCAGGCCCGGGCCGCGGCTCTGCCCGCCCGGATCACCGTGGGATACACCAGCGGCCTGATCGTCACGCCGGCCGTGCGGGAACTGCGGCGCCGGCATCCGGACGCCGACGTGCGCAGCAGGCACGTGGACCGGGAGCAGGCGCGCGCCGCGCTGCTCGAGCACCGGATCGACGCCCTGATCACCCGGCTGCCCCTGCGCGGCGACGGGCTGGAGGTGACGGTCCTCTACGACGAGCCCCGGTCCGTGGTGGTCTCCGTCGACCACCGGCTGGCCGGCAAGGAGTCCGTCACGATCGACGACATCGCCGACGAGCCCCTGCCCCGGGCGCCCGGCGCGGATCCGGAGTGGCAGGCCTTCTGGCGCATCGACCCCCGCCCGGACGGCAGCCCGGCCCCCGACGGCCCCGTCATCGGCGCCCTGGAGGACAAGTTCGAGTTCGTCGCCACCGGGGAGGCCGTGGCCATCACCGCCCACCCGCCCGGCGCGGCCCTGCGCCGCGACCTCACCGCCGTACCGCTGCACGGCGTCGAGCCCAGCCACGTCGCCCTGGCCACCCGCGCCGGCGACCGCGGCCGGCTGGTGACGGAGTTCCGCGCCTGCGCCCGTACCCACCTCACGGGCCCCGGAACGCCGTAGAACCACCGCGACCCGCGAAAGGCTCCGCCGGCACTTCCCGGCACCACCGTCGTGGCGTACCCGCGCCGCTCCCACCGTCGTGGCGTACCCGCGCCGCGCCCACCGTCGTGGCGTACCCGCGCCGCACACGCCGCCGGGGGGGGGGGGGGGGGGGGGGGGGGGGGCGGGGGGGGGGGGGGGGGGGGGGGGGGGGGGGGGGGGGGGGGGGGGGGGTGTTGTCGTGTGTGCCCA